>NZ_BAAGQL010000009.1:0-90925 GCF_054783495.1 Luteococcus sediminum
TACAGACCTAGACAATCGGTATCTTCGCAGGTCAGCGGGCACTTCCCTCCTTCACGTCCAGACACCCCCATGAAATCTCCGGGTTAGAGGGCAACATCGAGGCCCATCTCACCTCTCATGGCTGGGCAAAGGCCGACCCTGGCACCCACGACAAGAGGCTCGGGCTGTTCCCCGAGGAGTTGTTTGCCTTCGTCGGCCTCACCCAGCCCAAGGCGTGGGCCAATCTGGTGCGCCGGCACGGTGGTGAGGAGGCTGCACGCATCAAGTTCCTGAGCCGCGTCGCTGCCGAACTCGACCAGCGCGGCACGATCTCCGTCCTGCGAGACCCGGTCAAGGACCTCGGTGTTGATGTGCGGCTGTGCTACTTCAAGCCAGCATCGGGACTCAACGCAGAGCAGACCTCTCGTTACGAGGCCAATCGGCTGGCGGTGGTGCGCCAACTGCACCATTCGGAGGCGAATCCGATGGACTCGCTGGACATGACCCTGGTGGTCAATGGCATCCCAGTGGCCACGGCCGAATTGAAGAACACCCTCACGGGGCAGAACGTGGAGAATGCCCGCCAGCAGTACCGCAACGATCGCAACCCGTCCGACCTGATCTTCGCCGGCCGAACCCTGGTGCACTTCGCCGTCGATCCGCACCACGTGTCGATGACCACGAAGCTCGCGGGCGAGCAGACTCGCTTCCTGCCCTTCGACCAGGGCAGTGCCGGCGCAGGCCAGCCGGGCACGGCAGGCAATCCCCCGGTGGCGCTGTCGGAAGGGTCAACCGGCAGCTACCAGACCTCATACCTGTGGGAGCAGGTGTGGCAGCGCGATGCGTGGCTCGACATCCTGGGCAACTTCGTCCACTCCAGCAACGGCACCATCCTCTTCCCCCGCTTCCACCAGTGGCATGCGGTGCGCTCCATCCTGGAGGCCACCCGCCGCGACGGCGCCGGGGTCGACCGGCTGGTGCAGCACTCGGCAGGCTCGGGCAAGTCAAACACCATTGCCTGGTCCGCCCACCAGCTCAGCCGTCTGCACGACGCATCAGACTGTCCGATCTTCGACAAGGTGGTCGTGATCACCGACCGCAAGGTGCTCGACAAGCAGCTGCAGGACACGGTGGCCGGCTTCGACCACACCCCCGGCACCATCGTGCGCGTCGACAAGCACTCCTCCCAGCTCAAGGAAGCCCTCGAAGGCAACGCCGCCCGCATCATCATCACCACCCTGCAGAAGTTCCCCGTGGTGGTGAAGGCCGCCGCCGAGGAGGCCGCTCGCGGAGAGGCCAAGGAAGTGGCAGGCCGCCAGTTCGCCATCATCGTCGACGAGGCCCACTCCTCCACCAGCGGCGAGGCGGTCAAGGAACTCAAGCGAGTCCTCGGAGGCCCAGAGGCAATGCTGGCCGCGGCCGAAGAAGCCGAGAATGCCGCCGAAGAAGCCGCCGATGCGGCCGACATCATCGTCGAATCCGCCGCCTACCGCGGCAAGCAGAAGAACCTCTCCTTCTTCGCCTTCACGGCCACCCCCAAGGCCAAGACTCTCGACCTGTTCGGCGAAAACGGTCCAGACGGGCTCAAGCGCCCCTTCCACATCTATTCGATGCGTCAGGCCATTGCCGAAGGCTTCATCCTGGACGTGCTGAGCAACTACACCACCTATGGCGTCTACTACCGGCTGGCCAACAGTGAGGGTGCTCTCGACCCCGACCTCGACACCCGCAAGGGCAAGGCGGCGCTGGCCCGGTTCGCGTCGCTGCACCCCTACAACCTCGATGCCAAGGCCGAGGTGATCGTCGAACACTTCCGACAGAAGACCGCCGCCCGGATCAACGGCCGCGCCAAGGCCATGGTGGTCATCCGCTCACGCCTCCACGCGGTAAAGACCAAGGAAGCGATCGACCACTACATCGCACGCAAGGGCTACGACAAGGGCGCCCACCCGCTGCGCGCGCTGGTGGCCTTCTCCGGTGAGGTCCCCGACCCTGACCTGCCCGAGAAGAAGCGGACCGAGGCGGAGATCAACGGCTTCCCCGAAGGCCAGCTGCCGAAGAAGTTCCACAGCGACGAATACCAGGTGCTGGTGGTGGCCGAGAAGTACCAGACCGGCTTCGACGAGCCACTGCTGCACACCATGTACGTCGACAAGAAGCTCTCCGGGGTGAAGGCGGTCCAGACTCTCTCGCGGTTGAATCGCACGGCCCCCGGAAAGGAGGACACCTTCGTCCTGGACTTCGCCAACACCGCCGAGGAGATCCAGCAGGCCTTCGAGCCCTTCTACGAGGTGTCCCTGGCCACACCCACCGACCCCAATGTGCTCTACAACCTCAGCAACGAGCTGTGGGCGGCGCAGGTGCTGTCGGACCCCGAGATGGACGCCAGCGTGGAGGCGCTGCTCAGCGACGACCCCAGCCGGCAGGACCAGATCTACGCCAACCTCAACCCCGCGGTGGGGCGCTGGATTGCGCTGGATGATGATGCGGCCGAAGCCTTCCGCGGCACCTTGAAGAGCTACTGCCGTGTCTACAGCTTCTTGGCTCAGGTGATGCAGTTCATCGACCCGTCGCTGGAAAAGCTGTACCTCTACGGCAAGCTGCTGCTCACCCAGCTTCCCGCCGCCGACGGGGATCCCCTGCCGCAGATCAGCGAACAGGTCCAGTTGACCCATCTGCGCCTTGCCGTGACCGAAGAAACCTCCATTGCCCTGGCCGGCGACGACACCCCCGGCTCTGCCCTGCCCGGCGAAGGGCTCGGACCGGGCACGGAACCCGAGATGGACAAGCTGTCGGCGCTGATCCAGGTGATCAACGAGAAGTTCGGTGCCGACCTGGACGACTCCGACAAGCTGCTGTTCGAGCAGACCCGGATCGACATCATGCGCCATGAAGGCATGAGGGTCGTCGCCGAGAACAACGACCGCAGCCAGTACCGGATCGTGCTGGAGGACAACGCCGACGACATGATGCTGGACCGGAGCAACCGCAACGAAGGGCTGCGCGACCGCTACTTCGCCAACCCTGAGTTCAAGCGGCTGGTGCTCGACTTCCTGATGAGCACCTACGACGAGTTCCGCAGCACCGTCTGAGCCCCTCTGTCACCCGTGCCCGCACGGTGAACCATTCTTGTCAGACCTCAATGCCACGCTTTCCATGGGAGCAAGGAAGCCCCACCCACTGATCAATGGGGAGGTCAACGTGGATTCCAATCAAGCAGTCATCGTCGAGGACGTGGCGGCGTGGCGACAGGTCATCCTTGGCGATGGCGCGCGACGACGCCAGCGCGTCACCCTGCACGGAGAGTTCCGTGGAAAACTCAAGCATGCATCGGGAAGGACCAGCCTGATCCTTCCCGGCATCGCGGGCGATGACTCAAGCGGCTTTGCCTCATTGGGCGGCTATGTGGTGTCGGTGAACAAGGTTGACGTGGCGGCAGGAGACCAAATCCATTGCGCAGCCGAGATGGCAGGCACCCTTCGCGTGGACAACCGTGGCCAGCTCTACCTCAACAACGCGACGCTCGCGCTCAAGCCCAATCTCCGAGGCCCCTACGAGCGCTGGCGAGCGCGGCAGTGCCGACTCAGCGGCATCCGGGTTGGTGAACGCCCCCGAGTGAAGCTCTCCCAGACGGAAACCGAGGTGACTGCCCACCTGACGGCCAACGCCGACAAGAGGATCCTCTGGGCGGGCAGCAGGGAACTCAAGGCCTTTGGCGACGCGGTGCGCACTGAGCACGGGGTGGATCGCAAGATCGCAGACCGGTTGCTTGCCCAGGATGTCAGTCTCGGCAGCCATGACACCCCGCAAAAGCTCGCTGCCCTCCTCAACACGGTCTCCTCAGACAACACAGCCATGGTGATCATCGCGCGCGGCGGCGGCGACATCGGCGACCTCGCTAGACTGGAGAATGCCGACCTGCTGCGCGCCGCAAAGGAGTGTGCGCAGCGAGTCCCGATCATTCTCGCTGCGGGTCACAAGGACGATGAGCTACTACTGGGTGGTGCCGTCACCTGGAGCGTCGGTGTGCCCGCGAACCTTGGCTATGTGCTGCGCCCCTTCTGCCACGGACTGGGCGGGACAACCGCTGACCGCAAGAGCAAGGAGTTCCAGCGTCGACAGGCCAACTCTCTGAGGAGGCAGCTTCTTGATCTCAGCAGCGAGAACAACGCCTTGTCCCGAGAACTCGCGGACAAGACGAGTGAACTGCGCCGCGCGCTGCGGGACCTTGGCGACGCTCGACGCCAGACTCAGCATGCATACGACGAGGCTGGCCGACAACTCCGTTGGACCACCCAACGGCATCTGGACGGATTGGCAGAACAAGCCCGGCACCGGATTGCCCGGACCTATCATCTCGCCTGTTTCACCATGGCTCTGCTGACTGCCACGGCTTGGCTGGCCATTGATTCCTTTGCCCCTGAGTTCGTTCGGGGCCACCCTCAAGCCGTGCTGGGAACCAGCCTCATCACCTTGATCATCTGTCTGCACCTTGCTCTAGCACCCCGACGGCTGGGTAAACGCCCCCGATTCGCCTCGTCCAAACCAATTGATCAAGAAGCAGCATTCCGGTCAGTTCGGACGGTCTGCGGCTACAACCGTGCTGTCCACGCGACTGATATCTCCATGGATACGCACTCCCAATGACCGATCTGCGACCCATTGGTCTGGCAAGAACAAGAGCGCCTCCTCTCTCGACACCACACCTCATGGACGGCCCGCCCAACGCACACGTAGCGTCACTGATACCAACGACGGAAGAGACGGCATGAACGACATCCTGAAGGATCCGAACTATGGAATCGACGTCATCATCCACATCCCCATCGACGACCTGCTACCCGTGCTCGCTCTGCTCAAGATCCTTGAGCGTCACATCGGCAGCCCTGCACTCACTCCTGACGATCTGATCGAGCGACTGCTGAACGCGGTGGTCAACAGCGGTTCAGTTCGCCCCGACTACAGTTTGATCTTCGAGCAGCACCAAGCACTCGATGCTGATGGACGGCGTCAGGCGCTGCAGGACATCTTGCAAAGCCTGAACAAAAGGTATGGAGATCTGTTCTTTGAACAGACAAACAGGTGACGAGAACAGGCGCGGTGGCCATGGAGATGGGCTGTTCAGCCACCGCGACTGAACTCTGCAGCTTCTGGTGGTTCTCAGTGTGTCTTGCACTCGCAGCACCTCAATTCGTGAAGATCCGCGGCTCTACTTCCAGAAGCATCACTCCCCCGTCGGAAGCTTCCACGTGGCGCGGGGATCCTTGGCGGATTTCCCCTCCCAGACCACCTCACCTACTTCCTGCAGCGCCTTGAGCGCCCGGATCGTCGCGGGCCGCTGGCGTCCGATGCCCGTCGAGATCTCTCCTGTTCCCAAGGGGCGGCCGGCGGCGCGCAGCACTTCCAGCACGCTGTGGGCGCCGCCGGGAAGTCGCGCCTCTGTCTCCGCAGCCAGCCGCGGCGTGCTCAGCAGGGTGAGCCGGACACTGCCGGACGTCTGCCGGTAGATGGGGTCGGCCAGTCCTCGCATGCGCATCTCGTCGAAGATGCGGATGATGCCCTCACCCTTCTCTTGGGTGATTCCCAGGTCATTGCAGACGCGGGCGATCCGCGGATTGCGGGCATAGCGGGCGATGTCGAGCGGGCGTTGCGGGTCGACGATCCCGGGAAAGCGCCCGGGGCTCTCGATCTCGATGCGGTCCGGGTACAGGTGGACCCTGATGTGGTCGCCGGCCATGCTGTAGGACCGGTGCACAACGGCATTCACCAAGCCCTCCAACCAGGCATCACGGGGAACCAGGTCAACCGGCCCGAACTTGCCGTCCTCGCGCAGGGCCCGGCGGCGTGGCATCCACTCCTCCACCAGCGCCGCGGATTCCTCAATGACATGGGGGATCGGCCCCTCGATGCGTCGATCACCGCCCTCGGCGAGGCTCTGCCGGCCGCCGGTGCCCGCCTCTGTCGACAGGTAGCGCAGGATGCGCACGTGCGCATGCGGCATGAGCTCCTGCGGACGGAGCGCCAGCAGCAGGTAGGCGGCGATCGTCACGTCCCCCTGCAGGCCGAGCAGGCTGCGGGCGGCCAGCACACGCTCGTCATTGCCCCGGGCGCCGATCGCTCGTCGCAGTCCGTCAAGCAGGGCCGGGTCCAGGTCATTGGACGAGATCCCGGGCATGGGGCGCGCCTCGTACTCCGCCGCGCCCCGGTCGTAGAGCAGCTCCTCGCGCTGGGTGACCGTCAGCTTCATGGTGGAGTCGCCAACGCGGAGGTAGCAGTGACCCGACGTGCTCTCGTGCACGGTCCGACCGGGCGAGACATCTGCCAGCAGGACGGTCTGCCCATCGATGACAGGTAGTTCCGTGAACCGTACCCGCGGTGGCGGGGCGCAGTGGGTCTGCGGCACCCGGCGCAATTCGTTGACGTGACGGGTGTTCGCGTCCAGGTCCTCGATGACGCCCTCACTGATGCCGACGACCACCAGCCCACCCTCGGCATTGGCCATGCCGATGATGGACTTGGCGAAGACTTCGGCCGTGACGCGCACGGACTTGCGCTCGACCCACTGATCCTCGGGCACGCTGAACAGCAAGGACTGCCGCTCCGCAGAATCCATCGCTTGAAGATTCGTCACATCGAGCTGCATCTACTCTCACCTACTCTAATATTATTAGAGTTAGAGTAGCTCAGCAAGATTGACCTGTTCTGCTGGAGCCTCTGGCTCCCCCAGCCCACTACGCAATCCTCCAAGGCCCGGCGAAGGCCTGCAAGGCGTCCGTTGCGAAGCACTCGCACACGTGAGCTTTTCCTCAGGCTTCAATCGCAGCGCGGTCAAGCGCAGGCCCCAGCGACAGGTGGATCCCGCGCTCAGCGGTCTCGATCTCGACCGGTCGACCGTGTACTGCGCTCACAACATCTGCGGTGGCCAGCCAAGCTGCGGTGAGGGCGCGCGCCTGGGTGACTTCGGCCGCGAAGAGGGACAACTCCCGGTACTGGTCACGGCGCTCCCAGGCGTCCGCCTTGTAGTCGCCCTCGAACAGGCGCGGCAGGGCCGGAGTCACCAGCCGGACGAACTTCTGCACGAGACCGGGGCTCGTCACATCGACCGGCGCCAAATCCAGCTCGTTGCTCACGAACAATCGCCGGTGCAGACGAGCTGGGTCACGAACGACCGCACTCAAGTCACGTCCAAAATCGCCCGTCGACTTCGCCTGAACGCACCGTGCCCAGCGGATGGCCGGATCCTCGGCCAGCTCATGCAGGAAGTCGAGGTTCAACGAGTGGTGCGGTAGCGCCTCGTGGACAACATCGGTGAGCGCGATCTCCGTACTTGCCGCCAGCGCATCGAACTGGTCTGCGAGCAGGGCGCGGTATCCGCGCAGTGATTCCTGAACCTGGTCCAGCTCGTAGAGAATCGACTGGGGAAGGGCTGCCTTCTTGTTCTCCACGAGGAATCGCATCATGGCGTCGGCCTCGCGCCCGACGTATTCGCTGACGTTGAGGTCGATGCCTGGAGTCGAGGAGTGGACCTTCCCCCAACGGCCGAGCATGTCCTCCAGCCATTCACGGTGGCGGGCAAGTTCGGCATTCGAGCGATCCCACTCCATCTGTTGGTGCCGCTGCCAAGTCTCGAAGATGGATGTCGCAGAATCCGTCACTGCTGCGATCGCCTGCACGTAGGGATTGAAGCTGAACGCTGCGGGCTGCACCGGGGCGGCGGAGGGCGGCGTCGGGGGCGCGGGCAGGGGAAACCACTTCACACCGCCTGGGCCGTACTGCATGGCCCAGTGGGAGCCGTCGTCCTTGGTCACGGAATAGGTCCGGGGTGGTGTGGTCATGGCTTCTCCTGGTGTCGGGGGAGGACTTGCGTGGATGGGTGGCCGATTCGCTTCACTCTTTGTACCGAAGGGGATACCTGCCGGGGCGCAACCGGAGGACAGTCTCAGGGGCGCTTCAGTCGGTCAGGCACGTGGTTGTCGTCGTGGACAGGTCAGTCCAAGGGCCGCAAATTGATGCGCAAATCCTCGGGTGACAGCGACGATTCCCGCATCATGTCGATCATGTCCTCTTGCCGGGGCTGCCCGAGGGCAACGCGGTAGAAGGCCACGTCCTGCTTCACCCGCTGGTAGGCCGACTGCTCCGTGCTGAACGCGATCGGTGCCACATGGCGTTCGATCCGTGCGTCTCCCGGGTAGACCCAGTCGGGGGCGAAACCGAAATCGTCGGTGTGTGCAGAAGCACAGGCGTACGCCCGACTCCACGGGTTCGCCGCATCACTCGACAAGATCTCCATGCTGTGCGCCTGTGCGATGTTCTTGCGGACCGCATGGCCGTGATAGCGGTCCACCCGCCCCTCGCGCTGCTCGAAGTCCACCGGATTGGGCGGCGTGTTCCAGTGGAAGACGGCGTGACACCACCAGTGGAAGTCCACCCCTTCCTGACCCACCGATGTGGACGCCAGGACGAAAGGCCAGAACGGCGAATTGAAGGCTGCACGCACCTGGGGCTGACGGGCATCCTCAGCCTTCTGGTCGCGCCCGCCGTACCGGGCAGCAAAGCCGCCATTGAAAGCCAGGGTCTCGCGTGGTCCCCCCGGATCGAGGGCCGTGTACGTTGCCGAGCGGAGACCGATGGAGCCCGCCAGTTCCTGGGCAAATGCGACGAGCGTCTCGTCGTTGAATCGCGGCCGTCCGCTGTCCGACCAGACCTGATGTGCCCACTCGTCCAGGACGGCCTCGAGATTGCCGTGGGCGCAGTAGTGCAGGGCTGCCTGCCAGGTCGGATACTTCTCGTACGTACCTTTGCTGAGCAGGGCGATCACCTCGGGGCGCTGGAAGAGTGAACGGACACCGTTGGCGAGCGCGGCCGCGGCCTGGTGGCGGCCAGGTTCGCTGACATTGCCCAGATCGTCCGAGCAGTCGACCAGACGACCGATGACACGCAGCGAGACACATCCCGGCGCGAAGAGCGCGACACGAGCCAAGGTGTGCCGGTCCCGCAAGTCAGGCTCGACATGGCCGCGCCGACGGCTGGCAAGGGCATGCAGCACGTGTTGATCCAGACCTGTGAGCCGCCCCTCCTGCACAAGGACACCATCCGCATCGGTGTCCTCATCGACCCCAGGTGCCGATGACGCCTGCCGGGTCATGGCAGTGACGAGCGGGCGGACAGAGTCCGGTACGCGCTCGTAGCTCTGTTCCAGATCGACATCGAGCCAGTTGGCGGGATCATTGAAGACCGTGCGCCACAGGACATCGCGACCCACCCCTTCGGCCGCGGGCCGCTCATCGTCGTTGCCCCCGTAGATGCACTTGAGCCGGTCAGCTACTTTTTTCACGGCCTGTCGGCTCGTGACTGGACGGCCGCCGTTGGCGCGTGCCATGGCCCGGACGTCGCCCAAGGTGGCCAGTCGCGTCAGTGGCCACATCATCAACAGGGTGGTCATGTTGGAGGGGCGGTCCCCCGAGACCGAGTACCCGAACCCCCGGGACACCTTGCGGCGCCCCTCGGGCGTGTATTCGGCATAAGCAGCCTCCCGCCCATGGGCGGGCTCGGCCATGCGCCGCTCAGCCTCGTAGCTGAGCATGCTCGCCACTGCCGCGGGAGTCGCCGTCCAGGACGAGAAGACAAGCCGCTTGGTCATGCCCGCGACCCAGGGTTCTGCATAGGCATGGGATGGCTCGACGTAGGGCAAGGTCGCAGGCAGCCACAGCAGCTTCCACCAGCCCCGGTCAAGTGTCTGCTCATAGAGCACACGCATGCGGGCATTTCCTGGCTCAATGGCCCGGAACGCGGCGGTCTGTTCGGACGACAGCAGGGCCGCAGACCTCAACGGCGCCCGCGCCGCATCCGGCCAGGCGTCGAGCAACTTCCCCTCGTGGTGGGTCAACCGCTCCCCCAGCTTGTAGCCGCCGCAGAAGTTCAGGAAGTAGGGCGCGCTCTTCCAGTACTCGGCACTGACGAGACGGTGGTCCTTGGGCCGTGCGATTGCTCGGGCCACATCGTTGGCGGCCATGTAGGCCTTCAGATCTGCAGCCAGCACCTGGTCAGCCGGGCTGATCACCTCGCGGTGCATGGTGTCTCGATCGAGCGTGGGGCGCTCCCACCGGGTCATCACCTGCCGGAGTTGGCTCGAGAGCCTCTCGAGCTCGACCTGCGGCGCCTGCCCACGCCGGGCACCCTCACGGATCGCTGCGAACCCCTCGCGCACCTCATCCACGTCCAAGCCAGCGCCACCATCGGCAAGGAATCTCAGCACGGCCATGAAGTCCTGCTCGTGATCCTCGCCCTCCTCCGCAAAGGTGAACGGCTTGTACGGGGTCGCTGACAGCAGCAGAGTGCGTGCATTCGGATGTGTGAACAGCGCATGCGCCAGCTCGCCCGACTCGGTTTCGGGATCGAGAAGTTCACGAAAGCGCTGGAACTCGTCCAGGATCACCAGGTCGGGCTCGAGGGTGTTGACGCCGGCCCGTGCCAGGGCCGAGCGGAGTTCCCCCGTCAGCTTCCAGATGTGGCGCCAGTGATCCTCGGTGGGGAGCTTGGGAGCTCCCGAAGAGAACATGTCGAGCGTCCGCTGGAGCAGGGTGTCGCCACCATCGGCCTCGGCGGTCAGCTGGGTCTCGAAGGAGGCAATGATGTCGGGGTCCAGACGCCCGTTGCGGCTCTGCCATTGAGGCCATGCGAGGTAGTCGCGGCGGAAGTTCTCGATGCTGCGCACACCGCCGCGGAAGAACTTGGCACTGGCACGCTCCACCTCGTCGCTGTTCCGCCCCATCTTGTCGAGCACCAGCCCGAGGATCACGTGCAGCATCGCGCGCTCCTCAGCCCTGCCGCCCGACCATCCCTTCTGGAAAGACGTTGCGGGAGTGAAGGAGACCAGATTCACGGGCTTGCTGCCGTCCTCCGGACGGGCGTTGAGCGCCCCCGTCTGGCTCGCCAACATCGTGAGACGGGTGTTCATCGGGTGCACCGCATTGCCCATCACGTTGAGTCGACGCAGGTTCTGGGCGGCGAGGTCCTGGTTCGAGCAGACGTAGACGATGTCGATCCGGTCGACGGAGTCGTCCTGCTGCAGCTGGTCGATCGTCCGGGCGACCACGCCGCGCGCCACAATGCTCTTGCCGAGACCAGTTTCGTCAGCGACCAAGAACCGGCGGCTCGGCGTCGGGCCGTGGAAGCGCCGCATGATGTGGTCGACCGTGAGCCGCTGGAAGGGGGTCAGCCGCGCGCACACCGAATCGGCGATGTTCTGCTTCACTTCACACCCTTCGGCAGCACCGTGCGGACCTCGTCCCAGAAGACCTCGAAACCATCCGGCAGCACGCTTCGGCCATCGTCGGTGGCTGCCAGGCGCCGAACCAGATCATCGATGGGCAGCAGGCTCCTCGGGTCGGTGGCCAGTGCCGACAGGACGAGTTCGAGCTCGCCTCCAGTGTCGCGCGCGCCACTGGCACCCCAACTTCCTCCAGGGTCGGCCGCCAACTCGTCCCCGGCGACGAAATCGGTGGCAGAAATCATGCCCAGCAGCAGGTGCAGTAGCCGTAGGAACTTGTCCTTGGTGTCGATCTGTCGGGCCAGCACCTGGTCGAAGCGGTCGTCTGGGGCACCTTGCAGCGTTGCCACCACAACCGTCGACGCGCTGATGCCGGAGGGATCCAGCACGCGGACGGTGACATAGGCGGTGATGTCGGGTGTTTCCACGCCTTCGAACGCGACGGTCATTGTCCCGTCGGGTGCGACGCGCCGTTCACGTCCCGGCAGAGTCAGTAGCCCCACGCTGACTGTTCGGTTGCCTGCTGTCGGATAAGCACGGTCGGCGCTGATGGTGATGGAATGCCCGTTGCCGGCCGCGGGGGCGACGTCGACTCGATGGCTGATGGCTGCCACTGATCGAAGCCAGTTCTCGAGTTCGCGGCGGACCTCGTCCTCCAGGTCGGGTTCTTCGACCTCACCGGGGTGGTAGCGATCGAGGAAATTCTCGAGGGCGCCGCCCTTCGCACCGACGTGGTGCCCCAGGATGGCATCGATGCCGATGGTGTGGCGTCGGCCGGTGAACTCAAGGAGAAGTTCCGTGTTGCGGGTGAAGGCCTGATTGGTGGCATTGGCAGACCCGACGAGCAAGCGATCCGTCCGGGAACGACCGTCGAGCGGTTCGAGCACGTAGAGCTTGGCGTGAAGGTCCGCGGTCAGACCGCCCAGGCTGGCGGATGGCGCGTCGGGTGGTGCAGCCTCGTCCGGCTCGATCCTGTCATCGCCCGCCGCCGGATTGATGACGAAGGTCGCCACGCCTCGGCGCGCGTCAGCGGACAGCGCGTCCATCTGCCCGGGGCGGGAAACCAGGAACACCCCCTCTCGGGCGCGCAGGTTGGTGATGCCGACGTCGTCCACGAAGGGCGAGATGGCCA
Source organism: Luteococcus sediminum (assembly GCF_054783495.1). Lineage (NCBI taxonomy): Bacteria > Bacillati > Actinomycetota > Actinomycetes > Propionibacteriales > Propionibacteriaceae > Luteococcus > Luteococcus sediminum. Next base: position 12,381 of record NZ_BAAGQL010000009.1, read on the forward strand.
GCACCCGGCGTCCGTGCAGATCGACGGATGAGAGGTCGGTGTGGATGGTGAGCGACTCGGCCCACGTGGGCCGTTCCCACACGACCCGCGCTGCGTCATGGGCCAGCGACTTGATGCGGTCACGACGCTCGGCCGGAAGTTCCCCGGTTGCTCGCTGCGGCAGGCTGCGAATGAGTTCCGCCAAGGAAAAGTTGCCTTCGATGGGATCTGCCGCGAGCCCGGTGGAATCCAGTCGGACGATGATGTCCCACGTGTTGTCGCCCGTGAGGTTTCGAGTCAGGACCAGCAACCGGTGAGTCATCTCCCCCGTGGGAGTGGAGAAGCGCAGGAACCACAACTTGGGATGGAAGAGCGCCCCGCGCGGGGGTGCCACCTGGTGGATCATGGGTTCCAAGAAGGTGAACAGGTCATTACGTCGGGAAGGGACCGCGATACAGCCTGCCTGACAGAACACATCGACGCGATCGCTGATGCGCTTGATGCCCTCCAGCAGGACGACCGGGTCGCGGGTCTCATCGTCGAGCCTGAGGGTCGAGAAGGCCAGCGCAGGGATCAGAGCGGCCTGCAGCGAGAGCGTGAAGGTGGTTGCCACGGCGGCGTCGAGCTGGTGGCCCGGCGGTGGCTGGAGACCGGCCAAGAGCACCTGGCGCTGGTCCGGTTCGAGCATCAGCCCAGCACTCCCTGCATGATGTCGACGACGAGGCCACGCACATTGGACCATCGAAAGGTGTAGCCGCCTGTGCCCGCCTCGCCCGACCACGTCTCCAGCATGCGGGGATTCGCCAGGCGCGCCTGGGCGCCCTTGCGACGCTCACGCTCGGTGATCAGAGTGCGAAGACCCCCATCGTCGGCAATCTCACGCTTGGCGTCGATGTCGACCTGCGCACCCTGCACCCAGGACTCGACGAACTGTCTGGCAGCCAGCGGAATGATCGCCGTCGAAGGCAGGATCGCCCACAGCTGGGAGGGCTCCCACGTGCGGAGCCCCTCATCCTTGGCGAACTCTTCCTGCCAGATGTGCAGGCGTTCGCGATGATCGTCGGTGAGCGCCCCTTTCTCCGTGAAGCCATTCGCCGCGCAGGCTTCCCCAAGCATCAGGTTGTAGAGCAGGGCGGCCCCCATCATGGTGCGGCTGAACCTGCGTGCCTGCTCCACCCGCTCGTCAGGCGCGAGGTCGGGATGGAGCCAAGCCTTGCCGCAGTTCATGAGTGACTGGATGCGCTGTGCGTCCAGATGCTCGGGATCAAGCAAGACGGCCAGTGGAGTGTCACGGTGGTTCGTGACAATGCGTTCTCTAAGCCACTGCGCCTCGGCCTGGCTCATCGAGAAGCCTCCAGCCGTCGATCGCGGAAAGCCCTTCGGCCGCGGCGGTAGTTCCGCCAAGGTGCTCCTGTTGCGGTTCGCCAGCTCGGTGGCCAAGTCGTCGACAGTCGACGGCCTCATGATGTCGTGGGGGCGTGCAGCACGGACGATGCCGTAGCTGCGCATGCCATTCCAGTAGAGAGCGGAAGCCCGGTTCCGCACCTCGCGCCCGGCTCGTCCACCGATGATGCCCAAGCCGGCTGCGTCAGCCTGCAGTTGCTCCACCAAATCGCCCTCCAGTCGCTTCACGATCTCGTCGAAGTCTCTGGGGGTGCGACTCCTCTCCGCGGCAATCTGGTAGATCCACGGGATGAACACGTAGTAGCGGGCGCGGGTTTGCAGCACCGAGGTTCCGGGGAAGAGGAGGTTAGAGAGCGCGTCCCGAATGGTGCCCAGGCCGAGTTCGTCGCGACCTTCCTTGCCTTCGAAGATCTTGATGATCTCCCGGGCCTGATTCATCTCTCGGGCTGAGGTATCGAGCCATGCGAGCGATGACGGCATTGTTCTCCTGGGCTGGCTGGGAATGGCTGCGATCCTAGCGACGAAAACGGGTGGAGAAGGGGAGACTCGTGGATGACCTGGGATTGATCACAGTCCCCGGAACCCCGGCCGTCGCTTCTCCCTGAACGCACCAACCGCCTCGGCGACGTCCTCGGATCCCGCACAGGCCCGCACCGACTCCGCCTCATCGGCCAGACTGTCCGCGAGGCTCGTCGTCACGCGCGCGAAGTTCCGGCGAATCCCCGCATAGGCGAGCGTCGGGCCGGCGGCAAGGCGCTCGGCAAGCTCACGGGCAGTCTGGTCCAGCTCCGTCTCGTCCACCACGACATCCACCAGCCCTGCGCGCTGCGCCCGCTCGGCATCCATCGCCTCGTTGAGCAGGCAGAAGCGCTTCGCCGCGGAAATGCCCATCCGGGAGGCGAATCCCAGGGTCGACCCGCCGGTGTTGGGGATCGCCAGGCCGGTGAAGGCCGCCCGGAAACGCGCCCCCGAACCGGCCACCACCACATCCGCCATCGACGCCAGGCCCAGCGCACCGCCCACGCACCAGCCCTGCACCTGCGCCACGCTCGGCACCGGGAGCGCCCAGAGCCGTTCGAGCGCGGGGTTCAGCGCCTCGAAGAGCTCCACGACCGCACTGGGCAGCTCGTCGCCGCGCTCGTGGAAGGCGCGCACATCGGCACCCTGGGAGAAGTGCTCGCCCTCGGCGCGAAGCCACAGCGCCCGCACCGAAGGATCGGCATCGACCACCTCCACGGCGCGCGCCAGTGACTCGGCAAATCCCACGTCCACGCGATTGCCCGAGGCCGGGGCGCACAGCACGAGCTGCGCCACCGTCCCGGAGACCTCGATCCGAACCTGCTGTGTCATGTGCTCCCCCTGTGTCTCGTCAGCTCGTGGCCATCATCCCGCCACTGGCCCGGTTTCCCCCAGCGCCTCACGAAAGTGCTCCCTGAGCTGGTTCAAGGTGAACTCGTCACGCAGTGGACAGGCCGAGTTCTGGTTGGCGAACATCCCCTTGCGCCACAGGGCGTCCTCCCGGGAGCGCGTCTCCAACCACTCGACGGGCACCACCCACTCGGCCAGGTCATCGTCCTCGGTCACCGAGGGGGCCTCCGCATGCCGGTAGTGACCCTTCGTTGCCCCTTGGAGCTGCCGGCGTTCCCCATCCACCGTCACCTCTGCCCGGTCGAAACGAACGGGCTCACCCGTCACCATGCCAACGCCCACATAGCCGCGCTGCGGGATGTGTACGTTGACTCTTGCCCCTGGCGCGAGCTTCCGGATGGTTCGCGTGTAGAAGGAGCCGCCTCCCGCGCTCACGAACCCGAACTCGCGCGCGTCCTCCCAGTCGCGGCTGCCGCCGTCCTCGCCAAATGCGACGTACCAGTCAACCTGGTTCCAGTCCGCCTTCGTGGAGGACCTTGGCTGCCGGGACGGATTCGCCACTTCGTCCACCAGCCAGGACCGGGCCAGATATCGGTGGTCGCCATCCTCCAAGTAGGCAAAGAAGACAGCATTGATCGGCACGCCGAAGTCCCTGAGGTAGCCGACGATGCGCTCGCTGGAATCATCGAGCTGCGTGGCCACGATCAACATGCGTTGGTTCTGGTTGATCTGCTCCGGCAGTGAGCTCCCAAAGGCTTCATCGAAGCGTTCGGAGAGCTTCCCGCCCAGATGGGCCGCAGCGATGTCGAGGATGTCCTCGCGCGTCTGGGTGCTCACCCATTGCGCATAGTCGAGGACCTGGGCGACGACCTCGCGCGGGGTCTTGTCCCGCTTCAGTTCAAGGACGTGGATGTCACCGTCGGCGTCCATCCCCAGAAGGTCGACGAACTTGCCCTGCTTCGTCGGCACTTGCCGGCCGATGATCAGCAGTCTCTCGCCCAGCAAGGACGGGTCGTGGCACAGGAAGTCCTCCAGGTCCTTCTCCAGTGGCAGCATCGTCGCAGGAATGCGTCGCGGCCTGTCACCCTCGACGCGCCAGAGCCCCATCTCCAACGGCATGGTCAGCAACCCTCCACCTCATCGAACGAAACGGGCGGCACGAGTTCCGCCTCGGGTAGGTTCATCGCCGCGGCAAGGCAGGCAGCCATCCGTCGTGCCTTCTCGAGACCACCGGAAGAGGCAGCCCAAGAGTCGAAGGTGAGGTGGAAGTCCACATCCTTGGTGATCACGTCCAGCGACGGCCCCTGTTTGCCGCGCTCCCGGAAGCGCACATAACGCACGTCATCAAGCCTGATGACGTGCTCCAGCAGGCCTTCACTGCGAACGGCCCGGTGGGAGGAGATGAACAGCTGGGCCTTGGTGACGCCGAGCCAGGCGTTTCCCCCCACCACGCGGTCCAGGTTCACGTCGGCGATTGCCACCAACTCGTCGTCAAAGGGCACCAACCAGCGAAGGATGCGCAAGACCTCCTCGGGTACTTCCTTCTCGACACCGGCAAGGGATGGGCGGAGGGCACCCATGACGGGACGTTCACTGCCCTGGAGCGCCGCGACCCGTCCGGCGAGGACTTCGGCCATCTCCATCGACGCGGCCAGTGTCTTGGAAGGAGCGACCTTGGCGCGGATTCCTCCCCCTCCCAGTTCGGCTGCCAGATGACACTGCCGCTCGAGTTCCGACAGGAGCCCGGTCAGCTCCGCCAACGCCTCCGTGTGTCCGCGCTCGGCATCGTCGACGAGTTTCTGCAGCAGCTTCTCGTTCTCGACGGCGTGCTCCACGTCATGGGCAATGTGCGCTGCCCGCAAGACCTGGTAGCGGTACCAGGAACCCTCGGCAATGAGCAGCCCTTGGGCGTCGGCGGCAATCTGGCGGGCATTCTTCACCAGGTAGTCACGGCGCTTGGCGGCATCGGCGTCGAGCTCTCGAAGGTGTGCGGTCACCAGTGAGAGGAACAGGTGCTGCTGTTTGCGCAGGTCTGCCTCTTTCGAGCCGATCCTGGTGAAGATGTGGTCATTCACGAACCCGACGGCCTGGGCTTCACGCAGCGCTCCGATGGTGGTGTCCCGCAACCCTTGCAGTGCGGCCCACTGGTCCTGGTGGATGGCTTCGAGGACCCCACGGGTGAGGTCGATCACCTCGTCCACCCGTCGCGAGATGGAGGCGAGTTGCATCTGCACCGCCAGCAGCACCGCTGCCGGGCCGAGCGAGGAGAGCACCTGGGTGGCCTGCGGCCCGGCCACGGGGGCCCATCGGATCTGCTGCGAGAACTGGCCTCCTTGGGTCAGGACACCCAGGTTCCAACCGCCCGAGGTGAGTGGCGCCGCCGTCTCCAGAGCCTTGATCGTCTCGGGGGCGAGTTGGACGAGCCCCATCGGCATGGTTGCGGCAGCTGCCGCCGCGGCGGCTCCCACATTGCCGGCACCCACGGCGACTGACAGCTGATCGGTGAGGCGGCGACTCGCCTCATCGCCCAGCAGGTCGAAAGGCATCAGCTCCAGTCCTGCGGGTGCTTCGTCCGCGAAGAGCACTGCCAGGCCTGGATTCACCTCGACCAAGCTCGCGCGGGGCTCTTGGTCTGTCGCGGTGGGCACATCAGGGGACTGGTCGGTCACGGCTTCTCCTCGGGGAAATGCCCGCGCGGGTGGGGGGAACCGGATCTGCACGCGAGCAACAGGTGGGATGTCACTCATTATCTTCCTTGTCGGGATGGGGTTCGCTCAACCTGTCCTGAGGGCCTCCTGAAGTGCCGCACCACCAGCTGAAGATCACCCAAAACCGCCCCGACTTCCAACCAGGTGGCCCTGCCGCGTCGAAGACTGGCCTCTTCGACCACCCCATCGAGCCGAAGAGATCACCATGCGCACATCCCCCGGGCGTCATCTGGCCACAGGCATGCTGCTGGTCCTGGCCGCTGGCGGCTGCGCGACGACGGGATCGGACACGGATGCGACGTCGCCGCAGGCCAGCCCATCGGTGCCAGCCTCGGCCCAGGCCTCGGCCTCCGCCCAAGCCTCCACCACCCCAACCACACCCCTCACCCTCACCACCAACGTCCGCTCCGGCGCCACCGACGTCCCGGTGAGCACCCTGCTGCGGGTGACGGCCACGGGCGGCAAGGTCAGCGACGTCCGGGTCACCTCCACCGCCGAGGGCAGGAACGCTGTGCCGGTGACCGGCAAGGTCGATGACAGGGGCACCTGGACGGCCAGGAGCCGTCTGGACCCGGGTGCCCGTTACACGGTCGAGGCCACCGCCACCGGAAGCGACGGCGCCACGAGGTCCAGCACCACCCGTTTCACCACGGCTCAGGTCTACCGCGTGAACGAGGTCTTCCCGACCCTCACCCCGGTGCAGGGCGGCCCCTTCGGCGTCGCCCAGCCGGTCGTGGTGCACTTCGACACCCCGGTGACGAACAAGGCCGAGTTCGAGCGCAACATGCACGTCACGTCGGTGCCGGCCCAGGAGGGCTCGTGGGGCTGGTTCGACGACCAGACGGTGCACTGGCGCCCCAAGCAGCACTGGAAGCCGGGCACCAAGGTCACCCTGGACGCGAACCTGAACGGCGTCGATGCCGGCAAGGGCCGCTTCGGGCAGCTGAACCGGACGCTGGAGCTGACCATCGGCAAGGACCAGCAAGGCACGGTCGACATCGCGAAGCACACCATCACCTGGCTGCGCGACGGCAAGCCGGTCGGCACCTGGCCGATGACGGCCGGCAAGCCCGGCTTCAGGACCCGCTCCGGCACCAAGGTGGTGATGGAGAAGGCGGAGAACATCACGATGAACTCCGAGACCACCGGCATCGCTCAGGACTCGGCCGAGGGCTACGAGGTGAAGGCGGCCCTGGCCATGCGGGTGACCAGCTCGGGCGAGTTCATCCACTCGGCCCCGTGGAACGAGGGCAATTTCGGCGTGCGCAATGCCTCCCACGGCTGTATCGGCCTGTCGAATGACTCGATGTACTCGGTCTACACCACCGCCCAGATCGGCGACCCGGTGGTCTTCACAGGCTCGGACCGCACGCTGGAGGACGGCAACGGCTGGAGCGAGTGGGACCTCAGCTGGGAGCAGTGGCGCGCGAAGTCGGCGCTGCGCTGATCCGCGCCGCGAGGGCCGGCTGTCAATCAGCTGACCTCCAAAACAACCGACCAAACCAGTCGATTCCTGACCTGCAAGGGATCGCGGAGACCGGATCGAGCCTGGGCCCCGGCCCCTGCCAGGGGGCGACCACCACGCCCCCAAAGGCTTGGTCCAGATGCCCTATCCTGCTGTTCTCTCTGAACGTTCAAACAGGAGTACCGGCATGCCCGTCACCAGCGCCCACAGTGATCTCGAGGCGCGCACCCTCACGATGGTCGCCGAGTTCGCCGCGCCGCTGGAGCGCGTCTGGCAGGTCTATGCCGATCCGCGCCAGCTGGAGCAGGTGTGGGGTCCCGAGGGCTACCCCGCCACGATCGTCGAGCATGAGCTGGGACCCGGCGGGCGCATGCACTACTTCATGACCAGCCCCGAGGGCGAGAGGTTCCCGGGAGCGTGGCAGGTCGAGCAGGTGGAGACGCTTCGTCGCTTCACCTTCCGCGACGTCTTCACCGACCAGGCCTTCACCCCCGCGCCGGACATGCCGGCCAGCCGCAACGAGTACCGCTTCGAGACGGCCCCGGTGGGCGCGCTGAGCGACGCCACCCGCGCCACCTACACCTGCACCTTCGAGACCACCGAGGGCCTGCAGCAGGTGCTCGACATGGGCGTCATCGAGGGCTCCACGTCGGCGATCAACCAGATCGACGAACTGCTGGGGCGCGACTGACCAGAACCAGGGGCTGACCAGAACCAGGGCTGACCAGAACCAGGGCTGACCAGAACCAGGGCTGACCAGAACCAGGGCTTGCCGGGCAGCACCGGGCCTCAGCCACGGGCGAGCATCCGTCCCGAGACCAACAGCAGCACCAGCGAGGCCGCGGCCAGCGCGGCGCAGACCACGAAGACGCCGGCGATGCCGGCCGACCCCGACGAGCCGAGCGCGATCACCGCACCGGAACCGATCGCACCGATCCGTCGGGTGTTCATGAACAGCCCCGAGCCCATGCCGGGGGCGTCGACGATCTCCTGCACCCAGGCCAGCCCCATCCCCTCGCTCAGCGCGATGAAGACGGCATTGGGAACCTGGAGCAGCAGGAGCATCCACGGAGCACTGGTGGCCAGCACCCCCAGGTAGTAGACCAGCGCGAGCAGGGCCCCGACGGTGACCATGGCGAACCTGGAGCGGTGCATGCCGATGCGCCCGCTGGCCACCAGCACGGGGATCTCGAGCGTCGCGCACAGCCCCAGCGCCAGCCCTGCCCACAGCGGCGCGGCGTGCAGGTGGTCGGTGACGAACAGGGTGATGACGGCAACGGCGGTGGTGTTGCTCGCACCGGTGAGCGAGAGCGCCAGCAGCGCCAGGCCCACCGGGAGCCTCTTCGGTGGGGCGCCCGACGGCTTCTGCAGCACGTGCTCGGGGCTGGCCGCGCGGGTGCGGCGACGCATCATGGCCAGGGTCAGCGCCAGGTTGCAGGCCGCGACTAGGGCGATCGCCACCAGCAGCCAGCGTGGCCCGAAGGAGCCGATCACCAAGGTGGCGACGGGCGGGCCCACCATCCAGGCGAAGGAGAAGACGGCCCGCACCTGGGTGACCTCGGGCAGGGTGGCGCCCTGGTGCTTGAGCTCGGCGAAGAGCATCGACGACCCGGCACCGGCGGGTGCGCCGAAGACGATCAGCGCGGCCAGCGCCAGCGGCAGCGAGGTGGCCAGCCACAGGGCGATGGTGAGCGCGATCGTCGACAGCCCGGCCAGCAGCATGGGCAGCAGGTAGTCGCCGCGACGGTCGGCCCAGGCGGGGACGACGAGCTGGGCCAGGAACCCGGCGATCTGGTAGGCCACGATCACCCAGCCGACCTCGGCCATCGGCACCCCGTAGAGGGTCACCAGCAGCAGGGTCAGGGCGGGGGCGAGGAAGCTGAACTGCAGGCCCCACAGCATCGCCGAGCCTGCCAGGTGAGGATGTCGTCGCACGGGCGAGCCACCTTTCCTACCAAACGGTCAGCACCGTTGGCCAAGACTACCCGCATAGGCTGGCGCCATGGCCTTCACCGGAATCCCCTTCGACGCCGTGCACTTCTACCAGCAGCTGGAGGAGCACAACACCAAGGAGTGGTTCCAGGCGCACAAGGCCGACTACGACCGACTGGTCCGTCAGCCCTTCCTGGCGCTGGCCGAGGAGGTCGGCCCGGCCTTCGGCGAGACGAAGGTCTACCGTCCCTACCGCGACGTGCGCTTCAGCAAGGACAAGACGCCCTACAAGACCCACCAGGGCCTGTATGCCAAGAGCTCCAGCTATGCCGGCTGGTACTTCCAGGTGGACGCCACCGGCTTCTTCCTGGCCGGCGGCACCTACTGGATGAGCGGCGACATGCTCTCGCGCTACCGCGACTCCGTCACCAATGACGCCACCGGCCTGCAGCTGGAGGCGATCCTGCAGCCCCTGCTCGAGGCCGGCTACCAGCTCGACGGCGAGAAGCTCGCCACCCGCCCCCGCGGCGTCGCCCCCGACGCGCCGCGACTGGAACTGCTGCGCCACAAGAGCCTCTCGGCCCGGCTGCCGCTGGGCCGGCCGGCCTGGATGGCCACCGCGGAGGCCGCCGAGTACGTCAACGACGGCTGGGACGAGCTGCGCGAGCTGATGGACTGGCTCAAGGAGTATGTCGGCAATGCCGAGGAGTCGCGGGGCTAGCAATCATCCGAGCGGTACGGCCCCGACCACCGCACACCAGGAAGTAAATAAAGTAAGAACAGATGGGATAACCATGCGGGAAGACCAAGCTCCACCCAGCCCCTTCCAACCCGGCTACGGACGGCGTCCGGCCGTCTACGGGGGACACGAGCAGGAGATCGCCGAGCTCACCGAGGTCTTCCGCACTCTCGACTTCGGCGAAAACCATTCGGTACTCGTCTCTGGCCTGCGTGGAGCGGGCAAGACTGCCTTGCTCTGAGTCCTGCAGGACCGTGCACGAGAACACGGATGGCTCGTGATCCATGATGACGCCAGCTCCGGGCTGATGGATCGGGTGATGGAATCCAGCATCCCCAATCTGCTCAACCAGTTCACTCCTGAGGACCGTGCCCGGTTGACCTCCGTGGCCCTGTGGGAGTTCTCCGCCAACTGGGAGTACGTTTCGCGGCGTGAGGGGGCCCAGACCCCGCCTGAGGGACGATCTGGTTGGGTTGTCGGCTGCACTGGGGCCACGGGGCGGGATCCTCATCACCATCGATGAGGTAGCAGCCGGACGCACCCGCCTCAGGGAGCTTGGCCGGTTCGCCCTCGAGGTGCAGCACGCCCTCACCGCGGGCGCCCAGATCATGGTGGTCTTCGCAGGAGTCCGGATCGATCTGGACGAACTGCTCAAGCAACCACACCTCACCTTCCTACGAAGGTCCAAGGACATGGACTTTCGCCGGCTGAGCCCCCACGAGACCAGCAAGGTTCTGCAACAGACAGCGGAGCTCGGCAACCGGAGCATCGACGACGATGCCCTCATGCAGCTGGTTGCCGTCTCACAGGGATACCCGTATCTCGTCCAGCTAGCCGGCGACTACGCCTGGCGCCACAGCCCCAACAGCCCCGCGATCTCACTCGAGGACCCCCAGCACTCCGTGGAGAAGTCGGTCAGCGCCATCCAGACGCGTGTCCTCAGCCGGGTCTATGACGATCTCTCGGACATCGACAAACAATTCCTCCAGGCCATGTCCATGGACGAGGGGCGCTCGAAGATGGCTGACATCGTCCATCGCATGGGGCAGAGCGACCAGTACGTGCAGGTCTACAAGAAGAGGCTGATTGACAGCGGTTATGTCCAGAGATCAGGGCATGGTGACGTCGAGTTCTCCCTGCCCTACCTCGACCAGTACATCCGCAGCCTCGGCGTGGTCGACGACGACGGACCCGAGCACGCAGAGAATCCTTGGGACGACTTCCCGCCGCCGAAGCTGTGATGGTGTGAGGAGCGCGACGGGCTAGCGCCCAAACCGCATCCCCGTCGCCGCCACCAGCGCCAGCACCCCGGCGCCCAGCACCGGCCAGAAGCCGTGCACCAGGGTGCTCGCCAGCCGTCCGGCGACGGCCGCGCCCAGGCTCACGCCCAGGGTGATGCAGGTGGCCAGCACCGTCATCATGGTCGCCATCCGCTCGCGCGGCGCGATCCGCTCCATCCACGTGAAGGAGCTCACCAGCGTCACGCCCGCCCCCAGGCCCAGCACGATCGCGACGACGGCCGCCACCGGGGCCTGCGGCAGTCGCATCATCGCCAGTGCCCCGCCGGTCATCAGCGCACCGCCGCCCAGCAGCCGCACCGGCGTCGTGATCCGCGGGGAGAGCCGCCCCACCAGCAGGCTCGCCACGCCGCTGCCGACGCCCACCGCCCCGTAGACCAGGCCGGTGAGCCCGGGTGTTCCGCGATGGTCGAACAGGGCCGTCAGGCTCGTCTGGGTGGCACCGAAGAGGGTGCCGACGCCCAGGCAACCGAACATCGGCCACAGCATTGACACCGTGAAGGACGGCACGGCCACCGCGCCCACGGGACGGTCCCGGTGCGCCTCGGGCAGCGCCCGCCAGTCCTCCCGGTGCGCGGCCAGGTGCGCAATGAACAGGCCCTGCATCAGCAAGGTGAGCACCATGATGGTGACCGTCGCCGTCGAGGCCCCCAGCCAGGTGACCAGGCTGCCGGCCACCACCGGCCCCACCACGAAGCCGGTCTCGTCGGCGGCCCCCTCGTAGCCCAGCGCGCGCGAGACCAGACCGGGAGCGCGGTGCCGTGCGGCCAGCAGCGACCAGCGGCTGCGGGCGATCGGACCCACCTGCGGATTCGCGGCACCGACGACCGCGGCGCAGCCCAGCAGGGCGGCCGATGGGGCCTGGGAGAGCAGCAGGAACAGGAATCCCGCCTGGGCCAGCAGCGAGATCGTGGTGGCCCCAGCCACCACGCGCAGCGGGCCGTGCCGGTCCACCAGGCGCCCCACCACGGGTCCGCCGAAGGCGCTGCCCAGGCCGACCGCCGCCACCGCCAGCCCGGCGACGGCCAGGCCACGGCCGTCGCGGGCCAGCACCATCAGGTAGCCGAGCTGCACCATCGAGGACGGCATGCGTCCCAGGAAGGCGGTGAGCAGGAAGGGCCAGCCGCCGGCCTGCGGCAGGCTGGGCTCGCGGGTGGTCTGCGTGCTCTTGGGGTTCTCAGGGGTTTGCGTCATGGGCTCTCCGGGCGTGGTCGACGGGACGCGGCCCGGCCTCACTCGCGTCTGGAATTCCCCTGTGTCTGCGCCCAGTTTACGCGCTGACCAGCTTCAGACCGATGACACACCCGACGATCCCCAGCACCAGCAGCATCTTCACCACGCTGAAAGGCTCCGCGCCGGAGGCGATCGACCAGACCAGGGTGGCGGTGGCACCGATCCCCACCCACACCGCATAGGCGGTGCCGACGGGGATCTCGCGCATCCCCCAACCCAGGCCCACCATCGAGATGGTCATGGCCACCAGGAAGGTGATGACCGGCTCGGGGCGCGAGAGGCCGTCCATCCGGTCCAGGGCCGTCGCCCAGACCGCCTCGAAGAGCCCGGAGAGCACCAACACGATCCATGCCATGGCGCCCATCCTCACACAGCGGCCCGAAAGCGCCCTCAGGAGCGACGGTGCGGCCGCCAGTAGCCGTCGGGCAGGGTGACCTCGGGGTCGACGCGTCCGCGCGAGACCCACTTGCGCACCTTCGGGGAACTGACCGCCAGCACGGTCAACACCGACAGGCCCGCGGCCAGCAACCGCCCCAGTCCCAGGTCACCCTGGCCGGACAGCACCGCCAGCTGGTTGATCGCGTCGATGGTGGCCACCGCCATCAGCGCCACCCAGGCCAGACGCTTGCGGGCCACGATGAACCACCACAGCACCACACAGACCAGCGCCAGGATGCCGCTGGTGCGCAGGTCCAACCCCAGGCCCAGCACCCGGGCTGCGGTCGGGCGCAGGGCGACGATCCCCCACGCCATCGCAGCCAGCAGGGCGCGCAGCGCCACCAGGCCACCGCCGATCCACAGCGGCATCGGCGGCACCCCGTGCTGGGCGAAGCCCGGGTAGCGGTGGGCCCGCAGCACCACCCGCCCCTGCTGCACGCGCATCAGCGCGCCGGAGACGTCAAGCACCGGCATGTCGCCGTCGGTGACGATCCGGTCGCCGCCGCCATTGCGGTGGTGGTAGGCGGTGGAGAAGTCCTTGATGACATGCACTGTGCTGGCCGGGTCGGCATAGCGCACCGTGTCGATGAGGTAGTCGCGCTCGATGTCGATGTTCTCGTCGATCTTGTGCGTCACCTGCCAGGTGAACATCGAGAAGCCCACCGCCCGGTCATAGCTGGCCGCCGCCAGCCACGTCGCCCGGTGCCCGCCGGGCAGCAACCAGCCGTGCGGCACCCGCCAGAAGCGCACGTGGTGGCGCTGGGAGGTGTTGCCGTCCACCTCCTGCTGGTAGGCGAAGTCGTGCAGCCGCCCGAACAGGTAGAGCCCGCTGACCGGCGCCGCCGGGTAGGAGCGGCGCAGCAGCCAACTGCGCACCGCCTGCCAGGCGGTGCGGATGGACAGGTCGTCGGCCCGGGTCCAGCCGGCGGCGGTCATGGCCGCGTCGATGTCGTGCTCGTTGCCGTCCAGGGCCAGGTTGATCGGGTCGCCCAGCAGTCCGTCGCCGGTGCGGGAGCGGCCGATGTAGTAGTCGGGCAGGTAGAGCAGGGTGAACAGCTGGTGCACCCGCGGCAGGGCCAGGTAGGCGGTCAGCGCCCAGAACAGCAGCAGGTGCAGCAGCCGGACGCGGTGCCCGCTGAAGCCACTGGACAGCAGCGTCGCGGCAAGCCAGAAGGCCAGGCCGAGGGCAACCACGACGAAGCCGGCACTGATCAGCTCGAACAGGTTGAAGCTCGCCCGCGCCGAGACCTTGCTCGGCGCGTGCCGGTAGACCGGCGGGGCCGGGGGCACCGGATAGCGCGAGGAGTTCACGGGACCATCCTGCCGCAGCCCGGTGACACTTCCCGACCCACGTGGTGTGGACAAGGGCCCTGATCGCCGGGTCCCAGTAGCCTTTCCCACCGCCGACCCCCGCGCGCCACCGAGAAGAAGACACCATGGAGTACACCCGCCTGGGCAGCACCGGCCTGCGGGTCAGCCGCATCGCGCTGGGCTCCAGGAGCTACGGCGACCGACAGGCGGGCCGAACCCCTGGACCCTCGGCGAGGACGCTGCCGCCGACGCCCTGGAGGTCACGCTGAGCCGGGGCGAGGTGGAGCTGCTGGAGCGGGCCTACCGGCCACAGGCCGACCGCTGGTGAGAGCCGCGGCGGCCTCGCGCACCGCCCTGCCGAGCCGCTCGATGCGCGGCGAGTCGATGCTCCACACCTGCCAGTGCAGGGCGACGTCGACGGCCGCGCCCGGCAGCCGCACCAGCCGGCCGTCCTCGATCCTGCGCTCCAGCTGCGCGACGGGGATCATGCCCCACCCCAGCCCGGCCTCGACCCCGGCCAGGAAGGCCTCCGAGCCGGGCACCTGCGGCTGGCGCGGCAGATCGGTGATCCCCAACTGGCGCAGGAAGTCCAGCTGCAGGCCGTCCTTGGCGTTGTAGCGCAGCGCCGGCATCGCCGCCCAGTCCGGGGCCTCTGCTCCCCCGTGGCGCGCCACCAGACCGGCCGCCGCGACCGGCACATAGGTCATCGCGCCGAGCGGGACGATCCGGCAACCCTGCACCGGCACCGGGTCGCTGGTGACCACCGCGACCACGTCGCCGCGGCGCAGCAGCCGGGCCGAGTGGTCCTGGTCCTCCAGTTCGAGCCGCAGGGTCACGTCGGGCCAGCCGGCGGCCTGGGCGAGCACGGGGCGGAACCAGGTGGCCAGAGAGTCGGCATTGACCGCCAGTCGCAGCACCCCGTCGGCCTCGGCGCCACGCTTGAGGCTGGCCATCGTCTCGTCGCTGATCATCACCACCTGGCGGGCCATCCGCAGCACCTGCTCTCCGGCGGGGGTGGGCCGGCAGGGAAGGGTGCGCTGCACCACCAGCTGGCCGACGTGCTTCTCCAGGGCGCGGACCCGCTGGCTCACCGCCGAGGCGCTGACGCCCAGTTCGTCGGCGGCCGCCTCGAAGCTGCCCTCGTCGACGATCGCCACCAGAGTCCGTAGCCAGTCCGTGTTCATGAGGACATCTTAGGGAAATGCAGAAAACATCGTTTGTCTTCAGAACCCTGTGCTGACAGGGTTCTCGACATGTTCTCCACCGCCTTCACCGGCCTGCTGACCGGCCTGTCGCTCATCATCGTCATCGGCGTGCAGAATGCGCTGGTGCTGCGCCAGGGCCTGCGCCGCGAGCACGTCGGGGTGGTGGTGGCGGTGTGCGCCCTGGGCGACCTGATGCTGATCGGGGCCGGCACCGCCGGGATGGGCGCCATCGCCCAGGCCCACCCGGGGGCGCTGCGGCTGCTCAGCTGGGTGGGCGCGGCCTACCTGCTGTGGAGCGCGATCGGCGCCTTCCGCGCGGCCGCGGGCAGCGAGGCCCTGCAGGTGGGCGAGCCCCGCAGCCGGCGCTCGGTGCTGGGCACGGTGGTGGCCGTCACCTTCCTGAACCCGCACGTCTACCTCGACACGGTGGTGATGCTCGGCTCGATCGCCGCCAGCCACGGCGCGCTGCGCTGGTGGTTCGCCGCCGGGGCGATGGCGGCATCGCTGCTGTGGTTCGGGATGCTGGGCTTCGGCGCCCGGATGCTCTCCGGTCCGCTGGGTCGGCCGTCGGTCTGGCGAGCAGTCGACGTGCTCACCGGGTGCGTGATGCTGGCCGTGGCAGTCACCCTGGTTGTCTGAGCCGGGAATGAGCCGTGGGCCGCCAGAAATGCACTCCTGGCGGCCCACGACACGTTCACATGTCCTTCGTGGCCGTATGTGCTGCAATCTCTGCGAGCACGGCGGTGATCAGGCCTGCTGGAAGTCCTCGATCAGGCCGCGGACATAGGCCAGGGTCTCCTCGGGACCCTCGACCGCATGGCAGGCGATGCCCATCTCGAGCACCGGGTAGTCATTGCCGCCGGGCTGCAGGCGGTCCCCGATGAACAGCATGTTGGCCTGCTTGATGCCGGTCTGCTTCTCCAGCTCGCGCATGCCGTGGGCCTTGTCGATGCCCTTCATGGTGATGTCGATGCTGGTGGAGCCACCGGAGCGAACCTCCAGCTGGGGCACGTCGGCCGCGACGGCATCGCGCAGGGCGCCACGCTTGGTCATCTCGGGGTCCCAGGCGTGCTTGTCGGCCACCGAGGCCTTCTGGCCCAAGGCCGAGAAGGTGATCTGCGAGCCACGGTCCTCGATACGCTCGCCCTTGCACTTCTCGTCGGGCTCCCACAGGCCCAGCTCCTTGGCGCGCTCCTCGAGCGAGGCGATGGCCGCGGCCTTGTCGTCCTCGGCCAGGTCGTGGGCGTAGACCTCCTGCCAGGCGCCGTCGGTGAAGCGCAGGTAGCGGGTGCCGCAGGTGGGCATCAGGTGCAGGCGCGAGAGCTCGGCGTCGGCCGGGAGGTTGTCGAGCACCTGGGTCTGGAACTGCTCATAGCGGCCGCCGGAGATGATGCACACCGGGCGCCGGGCGAGCAGGTCGGCCAGGGCGCGAGCCATCTCGGGCTGCACCGGCGACTTGGAGGCGGCCAGCGTGTCGTCGAGGTCGAAGGCGACGATCTGGATCTGGTCAGCAGTGATCTGATTGTGGTCGGTCATGGCTTCTCCCCGAGAAAAGCGTGCAAGGCGGACGCACGGTGCGTCCGTCGGAGCCTATCGGCGCCCCGGTGGGGTGTCCGGGTCGGCGATACTTCCTCTCAGCACCTGCCCAGATTGGCCACCCCTTCGGGTGGAGCGCCGTCGTCGCCAACGGGGCAGCAGCGAGACCAGCACCATGGCGGTGAACATCGCCGACCCGCCCAGCAGGATCTGCCAGGTGAGCCTCTCCCCACCGAACAGGATCGCGAAGACCGCCGCCCAGACCGGCTCACCGGCCATCAGCACCGCTGCGGTCGTCGACTCCACCAGGCCCTGCGCCCAGACCTGCAGGAAGACCGGGATGGCGCCCGCAGCCACCGCGATCCAGGCCATCATGAGCCAGTCGCTGCTGGTCGACGGCGCCTGTACCCCGCCGGGCAGGGCCACCAGGGTGCACAGGACGGCCACCGTCACCAGGGTCACCAGGGTGAGCGAGATGGCGGTGCCGGGTCGGCTCCACGAGTCGACCGCGACGATGTGGCCGGCATAGATCACGGCGCTGGCCAGCGTCAGCGCCTCTCCCCCGCCCATCGAGAGCCCGGCCCCAAGGTCGAGGGTGAGCACCCCCAGGCCGAGGGCGGCGAGCACCACCGCCAGCCAGGTGGCCCGGGGGATGCGCTCGCGCAGGAGGGTGGCCGCCAGCAGCGGGGTGAAGACGACGTAGAGGCCGGTGATGAAGCCCGAGGCGGAGGCTGCGGTGGTCTCCAGCCCGGTGGTCTGGACCAGCTGGGCGATGCCGTAGAGCAGCCCCAGCCCGATGCCGCGCAGCAGGGTGGCGCGGCTCATCCGCCAGTACCGCCAGCCCATCACGCCGGCCGCGGCGGAGGCCACGACGAAGCGGACCGCCAGTAGGTCCGGGACGGCCAGCCGGGTGGTGAGGTCCTTCATGCTGAAGAAGGTGCTGCCCCACAGCATCCCCATCACCACCAGGCTGGCCAGGGCCAGGAGCTGGGTGCGGCGGGGGATCGTCTGCGGGGCAGTGCTCACCCGGTCGAGTGTGGATGCTGGCCCGTGCGCTTGGCAATCTCGTCCGCGGCCCGGACCCCGGGCCGACACCCGGGAGCGCCCGGATAGCGTGTGGGGCATGTCATCCGCCTCGTTCACCCCTGCCCTGTCAGCCATCACGCTGCTGGTGGCCGACCTCGACACCAGTCAGGACTTCTACTCGCGGGCCTTCGAACTGGAACCGAGCTGGAGCGACGAGAAGTCGGTCAGCTTCACCCTGGGCAGCATCGTGCTGAACCTGCTCGTCAACAGCGAGGGCCCCCGGCTGGTGACGCCCGTCGCCCCCGCCGAGCCGAGCGCCGGCCCGCGCAACCAGCTGTCGATCTGGGTCGACGACATCGACACCGCCGTCGAGGTGCTGCGTGAACGTGGCGTGGCCTTCGACACCGACCCTGCCGACAAGCCGTGGGGCATGCGCGTGGCCACCTTCCACGATCCCGACCGCCACAGCTGGGAGATCGGCCAGGACCTCGGCGACTGAGCCACCCCCAACGCCCCCGCTCCCCGGTCACTGCCCCCCGACCACTTCCTGCAGCACCTCGACGGCGCGGTGCGCCCCGTCCTGGCCGGCCATCTGGCGGCCCACCAGGCTGGCGGTCAGCTCATGGGAGGGGGCCCGATCCAGCGCCCACGAGACCTGTGCGGCGGTGAGCCGGCGCGCGGGCAGGGCCTCGGTGGCGGCCCCGACGGCGTGCAGCCGGGAGGCCCAGAAGGGCTGGTCGACGGCGATCGGCACCGGGACGCTGACCACCCCTGCCCGGGCCGCGGCATGGCTCGTCCCGGCGCCGCAGTGGTGCACCACGGCGGCACAGCGCGGCAGCAGCCAGGAGTGCGGCAGGTGGCCCACCACCCGCACCCCCTCGGGAAGGTTCTCGGGGACGACACCCGACCAGCCCGGCGCCAGCAGCGCCCGCCGCCCGTCGAGTCCGTCGACGACCGTGTGCAGCAGCCCGTCGGGCAGCGCCATCGACCCGAAACCGACATAGACCGGGGGCGGTCCGTCGCCGAGGAAGGCCAGCAGGTCCTCGTCGAGGGCCGCGATCGGGGCTGGCAGGGCCCAGTTGCCGGTGACGTGCTGGCGGACGCCGCCGGGCACCGGCACCAGGCTGGGCGACCAGGCGCACAGGCTGGTGTAGTCGCGCCACACGCCACACTGCGGGGCCAGGCCGAGCCGGCGACGGGAGTCGTTGACCTGGCCGGCCAGGCTCCACCAGCCCAGTTGCTGCCCGCCCGTCGCCAAGGGCTCGTGCAGGGCCAGCGGCAGCCGGGTGGGCAGCACGGAGGAGGGCTGTCCGCGGCCGGGCAGGAAGGGCTGGAAGAAGCAGGCCACGACGGGCGCGTCGAGCATTTCGGCCGCGGTGAAACCGGCGGGCAGGGACAGCCCGCTGGCCAGCACCACGTCGGCGCCCCCTGCCTGCTCGACGGCCTCGACGAAGGTCACGGTCCACTCGTGGAGGTGGTCCTCGAAGAGGGTCCGCAGCACTCCCAGACCGGCCAGGGTGGAACGTCCGCGCCGCACGAAGCGCGCCAGGTCGTCGCCGCTCTCGCCGGCACTCAACCGCGAGCGGATGCCCCCGCCCAGGGGGACGAAGGTGACCGGGTGCCCCTCGACGAGCGGCGCGGAGCCCTCGTCGCCGGCCAGGACGAGCTCGTGCCCGGCCAGATGCAGTTCCCGGGCCAGGGCGAGGAAGGGGCGCACGTCGCCCTCGGTTCCATAGCTGATTGCCGCGATGCGCATGCCGCCAGTCTGGCAACACATGGCGACGGGCCGCACCCCTCAAGTGGAGGGGTGCGGCCCGTCGGGTGCCGGATCAGACGGCGGTGATGACGTTGCCGGCCAGCAGGCCGAGCACGGCCAGGCCCACCAGGATGCGGTAGATGACAAAGCCGGTGAAGGTGTTGCTGGCGACGAACTTCAGCAGCCAGGCGATCGAGGCGTAGGCGACGAAGAAGCTCACCACGGCGCCGATGACCACCACGCCCCAGCCGATGGTCTCGCTCACGTGGCTGAACTCGGTGGCCGCCTCATAGACGCCGGCGGCGACCAAGGTGGGGATGCCCAGGTAGAAGGCGAGCTTGGTGGAGGCCAGGCGGTCGAGGCCGCTGAACAGGCCGCCGACGATGGTGGCGCCGGAGCGGGAGACGCCGGGCACCAGCGACAGGCACTGGATGAGGCCCAGCAGGGCGCCGTCCTTCCAGGTGATGGTGTCCAGGGTGCGCTGCTTGGAGGGGGCGAGCTTGGCCGAGTAGCGGTCGGCGGCGAACATGGCGAAGGACCACAGGATCAGGCCGATGCCCACCACCCACAGGCTGCGCAGGGCTCCGGTGATCAAGTCCTTGCCGACCAGGGCGACGCTGGCGGTGATGACGGTGCCGACCACGACGGCCCAGCCCATGTTGTAGTCGCTGCCGCGCCTGGACTTGTTGCCCAGGCCGCCGAGCCAGCCGGTGAGGATGCGCCAGATGTCGCCCCAGAAGTAGATGACGGCGGCCAGGATGGCGCCGATCTGGATGATGGCGGTGTAGGCGGTGATGCCCGGGTCGTCGATGGGCAGGCCCATCAGCTTCTCGGTGATGGTCAGGTGACCAGTGCTGGAGACGGGAAGGAATTCCGTCACTCCCTCGACGACTCCCAGAATGATCGACTGCCACCAGGTCATGTGCATCCCCTTCACGAGCGCAGCCCGAACCTCGAAGCTGCCGTTCATGTCAATGTAGGGAGCCCTCTGAGAGGTTCCCGAACGACTCTCAGGCCGGGCACAGCCCCTTGCCAGCCAAGGTCCAGCGCAGATCGGCAGGAGTGCTGGGCTAGGGTGTGGCTGCTGGCTGCGGCCAGCGCGTCGCTGCCAGCGAAGCCGGTGTGACCCCGGCGCTGTCCCGCAACGGTGATGCCCCCATGGTCCTGGCGTGCACGTCGAGCGATCCGGCGGGGGCGAGCCCGGTCGCCTGGCTGCCTCGCCCGTGACGACATTCGCGAAGGACGAGTGATGGCCTCACCCCTGCCAGGTGCGCACCAGCACCTCCCCGTTGCCGATGCTGCCCCACTCCACCTCGCGGTGGCCGCGGCCGTCGACGACCGCCAGCAGCACCCGCAGCGCGTCGCCGTGGCCGACCAGCACCACCTCACCGACGCCTCTGGCGGCGAGCTCGTCGAGCAGTTCACGGCAGCGGCCATGGACCTGCTGGATGGACTCCCCGCCGCCCCAACAAACCTCGCTGACGTGCATCCCCTCGGGGGTGTCTTCGGCGACGAGCTCGTCGAATCCCTTGCCCTCCATGCATCCCAGCCCCTGCTCACGCAGCAGTCGGGTGGGCTCGGGGATGCTGCCAATGGCCGCCGCGACGTGCTCGGCGGTCTGGACGGCGCGCAGCTGGTCACTGCACAGCAGCGGGGCGCCGGGCGCGACCAGGCCGACGACGACGGTGGCCGCGGCCTCGGCCTGGGCATGGCCCAGCTCGGTCAGCGGCACCTGCATCGTCTGCCCCTGCAGGCGACGCTCCAGGTTCCAGGTGCTCTGGCCGTGGCGAACGAGGACGATCTTCACCCCTCCACCCTCTCAGGTGCCGCGTGATGTGGGCGCGGGCAACCGGCCTGCTGCTGGGCACCCTCGCCGATGCCGTCGTGCCCGACCCGCAACGACACCATCCGGTTGCCTGGTTCGGCTCCTGGGCGATGTGGGTGGAGCGGCGCACCTACCGCGACGAGCGCGGAGCGGGGGCGGTACACGTCGCCTGCTGCCTGGCACCGCTGGCCGTGCTGGGCGTGGCCGCCGAGGCCGTGGGTCGCAGGCACCCGCTGGCACGGGCGGGGCTGACGGCGCTGGCCACCTGGGCGG
The DNA here is from genome assembly GCF_054783495.1 of Luteococcus sediminum. Classification (NCBI taxonomy): domain Bacteria; kingdom Bacillati; phylum Actinomycetota; class Actinomycetes; order Propionibacteriales; family Propionibacteriaceae; genus Luteococcus; species Luteococcus sediminum. The sequence continues at coordinate 33,877 of NZ_BAAGQL010000009.1, forward strand.
TGACCGGCGGCTCCTCGCTGGCGCGCGAGGGTGAGCTGATGGCCGCGCACCTGGCCGAAGACCACCTGGAGCGGGCCCGCGACCGGCTCTCGCACCTGTGTGGCCGGCTGGCCGACGAGCTCAACGAGCCGGAGCTGGCGCGGGCGGCGCTGGAGTCGGTGGCCGAAAACTCCGCCGACGCAGTGGTGGCGCCGCTGGTCTGGGGCGCGGCGCTGGGCATGCCCGGGCTGCTGCTGCACCGCGGCATCAACACCCTGGACGCCATGGTGGGCCACCACAACCGGCGCTACGAGAACTTCGGCATGGTCGCCGCGCGGCTCGACGACGCCGCCTGCTGGCTGCCGGCCCGGCTCACCGGGGCCGTCACCTGCGCCGTCTCCGGGACGCGCGCCGGCCAGGCCTGGCGGGTGATGCGCCGCGACGCCCACGACCACCCCAGCCCCAACGGCGGCTGGTGCGAGTCGGCCTTCGCCGGGGCGCTTGGGGTGCAGCTCGGCGGGCACAATGTCTACCCCGGCGGACGTGTGGAGGACCGGGGACTGCTCGGCGACGGCCCACGCCCAATGGCGCGCGACCTGCTACGCGCCGCCCGGCTGGCGCGTCGGGTGCAGTGGGCCTCGGCCGCGCTGGTGGCCGCGGCACTGATCGGAAGGAAGCTCTGATGGTGGGAATCCTGGTGGCCGGCACCTCGTCGGATGCCGGCAAGTCGCTGGTGACGGCGGGCCTGTGCCGGGTGCTGCGCCGCCGCGGCGTCGACGTCGCCCCCTTCAAGGCGCAGAACATGAGCAACAACTCGATGGTGGTGACCGACGGCGAGATCGGGCGCGCCCAGTTCCTGCAGGCCATCGCCGCGGGCGTGGAGCCGAGCACCGCCATGAACCCGGTGCTGATCAAGCCCGGCACCGACCGTCGCGCCCACGTCGTGCTGCGCGGCCAGCCCGACGGCACCCTGGAGGCCGGTCAGTACGCCACCGGCCGCAGGCACCTGGCCGAGGCCGCCTTCGCCGCCTACCGGGAGCTCGCCGCGACACACCAGGTGGTGGTCTGCGAGGGCGCCGGCTCCCCCGCCGAGATCAACCTGCGCGGCGGCGACTACGTCAACATGGGCCTGGCACGGCAGTTCGGCATGCCGGTGGTGCTGGTGGGAGACATCGACCGCGGCGGGGTGCTGGCCAGCATCTACGGCACCTGGGCGCTGCTGGACGACGACGACCGCGCGCTGCTGAAGGGCTATGTGATCAACAAGTTCCGCGGCGACCCGTCGGTGCTGGCGCCGGGCCTGGACGAGATCAGCCGCCGCACCGGCCTGGCCAACCTGGGCGTGCTGGAGTGGCTGCCGGGGGTCTGGCTCGACGGCGAGGACGCCCTGGCGATCGGCGGCTGGCGCCGGGCCTCGGCCTCGACGCCCGGCGCGCGGCCACTGCACGTGGCCGTCGTCCGGCTGCCGCGGGTGAGCAATGCCACCGACGTCGACGCCCTGGCCGCCGAACCGGGTGTGCGGGTGGAGGTGACGGCCGATCCGGCAGTCTGCGCCGAGGCGGACCTGCTGGTACTGCCCGGCACCCGCGCCACCGTCGACGACCTGCGATGGCTGCGAGGGCAGGGAATCGACCGGGTCGTCGCCCAGCGGCACGCGGCCGGACGCCCCACGCTGGGGATCTGCGGCGGCTACCAGATGCTGGGGCAGGTGATCGTCGACGAGGTGGAGGGGGACAGCTCTGGCCCGGTTGATGGGCTGGGCATCCTGCCGCTGCGCGTCGACTTCCACCCCGACAAGGTGCTGGCGCGTCCGACCGGCAGCTGGCAGGGGCACGAGGCCGCCGGCTACGAGATCCACCACGGCCAGCCCACGACGCTGGCCAAAGCCGACGAGCACTTCCTGGACGGCATGCGGGTCGGCGCCACCTGGGGCACGCACTGGCACGGGGCGCTGGAGAACGACGGGCTGCGCCGGGCCTGGCTGGAGCGCGTCGCCGAGCAGGCCGGGCACCCGTGGCGGCCCGAACCGGGCGCGCCCGGTTTCGCCGAACGGCGCGAGCAGATGATCGAGACCCTGGCCGATGCCATCGAGCGGCAGCTGGACGTCGAGGCACTGCTGGCCCTGGCCACCGATTCAACCACCCCCACCGACCCGACCAACCCCACCGACAGGGAGAACTGATGCAGGGCAAGGCACCCCAGAACACCAGCGGACTGACCACCCGGCAGCTGCGCCACCAGCCGCGGCTGATCATCAACACCGGCGACGGCAAGGGCAAGTCGACCGCCGCCTTCGGCATGGCGCTGCGGGCCTGGAACCAGGGCTGGAGCATCGGCGTCTACCAGTTCGTGAAGTCGCCCAACTGGCGCACCGGTGAGAAGGCCGCCTTCGCTGCGCTCAACGAGGTGCACCAGCAGACCGGGCAGGGCGGGCCGGTCGAGTGGCACGCCATGGGCGCCGGCTGGACCTGGCTGCGCTCGACGAAGGAGGTGGACCACGTCGCCATGAGCAAGGAGGGCTGGGCGCGGATCAGTGAGCAGCTCGCCAACCAGACCCATGATCTCTATGTGCTCGACGAGTTCAGCTATGTGCTGGCCAATGGCTGGCTGGACGTCGACGAGGTGCTCGAGACCCTCGCCAACCGCCCCGGCACCCAGCACGTCGTGATGACCGGGCGACGGATGCCACAGCAGGTGCTTGACGCCGCCGACCTGGTGACCGAGATGACCAAGGTGAAGCACCCCTTCGACACCGGGGCGAAGGGCCAGGCGGGCATCGAGTGGTGAGACCGCCGTCGTAGCCCGCCAAAACAGACGCAATGGGCCCTCTGGAAGGTTCAAAACCAGTTGGCCCTCCACAATTCGTCTGTTTCCGCGCGGCAATGCCCGGGCAGGCTTTCCCCCGCACCGGCCACCGACCCTCGGACTGTCTCCGGATGGTGCCGACAAGCCGCTCGGATGCGCCGTCAGCTGCTGGCTGTCGGCGAAGCCCCGGGCGCGCGGCGCACCCACACGAGCATCGCGATTGCCCCTGCCACCCCTAGAACCGCCTCCCCGGTGAAGATGACCGAGCCCGGATCAAAGCCCAAGTGCCACTGCCATGCCCACCTCTCTCCGAAAGCGAGCACAGCGACGAGAAGGGGGACCAACGCATTGGGGTGCTGCCGCCACCATCCTCCCAGCGCGCCCATGACCGGACCGCTGATGAGTCCGAGCACGAAGTACTTGGAGCCGTAGCGGCCCACGTACTCGAGCATGATGCCTGGCTACCATGAAGACACACCCGCCGAAGCCGGGATGTAGTAGGCCACGAGAGCGGCCTGGGTGATCATGAGCCCCCATGCCGCGCCCTTGCCCAGGCGTCCCGTTCGCCAGCCGAACCACAGCGGAATCAGCAACCAGGTCAACGACACATTCGACACCCACAAGGCATCCCAGGTGTCGAGCGACAGGATCGCGCCCAGGCCGAAGACCAACAGCAGTGTGATGACCCCGTCCGGGATCAGGTGTCGCCTCATGACAGGAGTAGGGCGCCGGACAGTACCCACCCCGCCGCGAAAACAGACGCAATAGGCCCTTTGGAAGGTTCAAAAGCACATGATGCGCCACAATTCGTCTGTTTCCGCGCGGCAATGGCCAGGGAGCCCGTTCCCGCTAGGCTTGCCGCAGCCCACGGCCCAGGAACCCGGTGCAAGCCCGGGGCGGTTCCGCCACTGTGACAGCCAGACACTGGACGTCGGGTGAGTCCATGCCCACGTTCCGGAGCGAGAACTCCGGGGGAGGAGACGCGCCGATGCGCATCGCCCTGCTGTCCACGTCCGACACCGACCTGCTCTCGGCCCGCGCCAGCGGCGCCGACTACTTCCTGGCCAATCCCGCCCGCCCCGCCCACCAGCAGATGGCCGAGCAGATCGAGGCCTGCGACCTGGTGGTGGCCCGCATCCTCGGCGGCCCGCAGGACCTGTGCGACGGATTCCGCCGCATCGCCGGCACCCGGCCGATGGTGGTGCTCGGCGGCGAACAGGAGCCCAGCGCCCAGCTGATGGAGCTCTCCAGCGTCCCGATCGGCGTCGCCGCCGAGGCCCACCGCTACCTGGCCGAGGGCGGCCCGGAGAACCTGGCCCAGCTGCACGCCTTCCTGTCCGACACGGTGCTGCTCACCGGCGAGGGATTCGAGCCCCCGCAGCCGATCCCGAGCTGGGGCGAGCCGTCCTGGTGGGAGTCACCCACCGAGCAGCCCGGGCAGCCCGCCCTCCCCCGCGTCGGCGTCCTCTACTACCGCGCCCACGAGACCAGCGGCAACACCGACTTTGCCCGCGAGCTGTGCTCCGCCATCGACGCCACCGGGCATGCCACCGCGGTCCCGGTCTTCGCCGGCTCGCTGCGCCAGGCCCCCGACGAGCTCTACGGCTTCCTCGGCACCCTGGATGCGCTCATCGTGACGGTGCTGGCCGCCGGAGGCTCCACCCCGGCCACTGCCCAGGCCGGCGGGGACGACGAGGCCTGGGACGTCGCCCGGATGGCGGCCCTCGACATCCCCGTCTTCCAGGGGCTGTGCCTGACCAGCAGCCGCGCCGACTGGGAGGCCAGCGACGACGGCGTCACCCCGATGGACTCGGCCACCCAGATCGCCATCCCCGAGTTCGACGGCCGCATCATCGCCGGTCCCTTCAGCTTCAAGGAGTTCGACGACGACGGCCTGCCCCGCTACGTCGCCGACGCCGAACGCTGCACCCGGCTGGCACGCCTGGCCGCCAACCACGCCCGGCTGCGCCACGCCCCCAATGCCGACAAGAAACTGGCGCTGGTGCTGAGCGCCTACCCCACCAAGCACGCCCGGATCGGCAATGCCGTCGGCCTGGACACCCCGGTCTCGGCGATCCGGCTGCTGCGCAGGCTCCGCGAGGAGGGCTACGACCTGGGCGCCGACAACGAGGTGACCCGGATCCTGGGCGCCGCCGAGGCCAGCCCCGAGGCGCAGGACGCCGACGGGCGCACCCCCGACACCATCGCCGGCGATGCCCTCATCCACGCCCTGATCGCCGCCGGCGGGCAGGACGAGGAGTGGCTCACCAATGCCCAGCTCACCGATGCCCACGTCCGCATCACCCCCGAGCAGTACCGCGCCTGGACCGCCGACCTGCCCGAGGAGCTGCGCGAACAGATGCGCGAGGCCTGGGGCGAGGGCCCGGGCAGCCTGTTCGTCAACGAGGCCGGGGAACTGGTGCTGGCCACCCTGCAGGCCGGCAATGTGGTGATCCTGATCCAGCCGCCGCGCGGCTTCGGCGAGAACCCGGTGGCGATCTACCACGACCCCGACATGGCGCCCAGCCACCACTACATCGGCGCCTACCGCTGGATCGAGCACGGCTTCGGCGCCCACGCGGTGGTCCACCTGGGCAAGCACGGCTCGATGGAGTGGCTGCCGGGCAAGAATGCGGCCCTCTCGGCGGCCTGCGGACCCGACGCGGCGATCGGCTCGCTGCCGCTGGTCTATCCCTTCCTGGTGAACGATCCCGGCGAGGGCGCCCAGGCCAAGCGACGCGCCCACGCGGTGATCGTCGACCACCTGGTGCCGCCGATGGCGCGCGCCGAGAGCTATGGCGACATCGCCCGTCTGGAGCAGCTGCTCGACGAGCACGCCAACATCGCGGCGATGGACCCGGCGAAGCTGCCGGCCGTGCGCGGCGAGATCTGGAACCTGATGCGCGCCGCCGAGCTGCACCGCGACCTGGGCCTGGAGGAGCAGCCCGAGGACGAGGACTTCGACGACTTCATCCTGCACGTCGACGGCTGGCTGTGCGAGATCAAGGACGCCCAGATCCGCGACGGCCTGCACACCCTGGGCGCGGCACCGGCCGGCGAGGCCCGCGTCAACCTGGTGCTGGCCATCCTGCGCGCCCAGCAGGTCTGGGGCGGCGCCAGCGATGCCGTGCCGGGGCTGCGTCGGGCCCTGGGGCTGGCCGACAATGCCGACGGCGCCCGCACCGACGAGGTGGAGGCGGCCGCCCGCGCCCTGGTCCAGGCGATGGAGGAGGCTGGCTGGGAGCCGTCGGCCGTCGACTCCCTCACCGACGACGAGCAGGTGCGCCGGGTGCTGCGCTTCGCCGCCGAGCAGGTGGTGCCGCGCCTGGAGCGCACCACCGACGAGCTGGATGCGGTGCTGCACGCGCTGGAGGGCGGCTTCATCCCCTCGGGCCCCTCGGGCTCGCCGCTGCGCGGGCTGGTCAACGTGCTGCCCACCGGCCGCAACTTCTACACCGTCGACCCGCGCGCGGTGCCCTCGCGCCTGGCCTGGCAGACCGGCCAGGCGATGGCCGACTCGCTGCTGCAGCGCCATCTCGACGAGACCGGCGCCTACCCCACCTCGGTGGGCCTGAGCGTCTGGGGCACCTCCGCCATGCGCACCAGCGGCGACGACATCGCCGAAGTCCTTGCCCTGTTGGGCGTGCGGCCGGAATGGGATGAGGCCTCGCGTCGCGTCAGCCGGCTCGAGGTGGTGCCGTTGGAGGAGCTGGGTCGTCCCCGCATCGACGTGACGGTGCGCATCTCGGGCTTCTTCCGCGATGCCTTCCCGCACGTCGTCGCGATGGTCGACGACGCGGTGGCGATGGTCGCCGAGCTGGACGAGCCCGACGAGCAGAATTTCGTGCGCGCCCATGCCCGCGCCGACCTGGCCGAACACGGTGACGAGCGCCGCGCCCGCACCCGCATCTTCGGTTCCAAGCCGGGCAGCTATGGCGCCGGCATCCTGCAGGTGGTGGAGAGCGGCAACTGGCGCAGCGACGACGACCTGGCCGAGGTCTACACGGCCTGGGGTGGCTTCGCCTACGGCCGCGGCCTGGACGGCGTGCCGGCCAGCGATGACATGCGCACCAACTACCGGCGCATCCAGGTGGCCGCCAAGAATGTCGACAACGTCGAGAGTGACATCCTCGACTCCGACGACTTCTACCAGTACCACGGCGGCATGGTGGCGACGGTGCGGGCGCTGACCGGCGCCGACCCGAAGGCCTATGTGGGTGACTCCACCAGCCCCGACCGGGTGCGCACCCGCAGCCTGGCCGAGGAGACCGCCCGCGTCTTCCGGGCCCGCGTCGTCAACCCCCGCTGGATCTCGGCGATGCGCCGCCACGGTTACAAGGGGGCCTTCGAGTTGGCCGCCACCGTCGACTACCTGTTCGGCTTCGACGCCACCGCAGGGGTCGTCGACGACTGGATGTATGACCGGGTGGGCCGCGAGTACGTGCTGGACGAGACGACGCAGGAGTTCATGCGCACCAGCAATCCGTGGGCGCTGCGCGGGATCGTCGAGCGGCTCCACGAGGCCGCCGAGCGGGGCCTGTGGGAGCAGCCCGACCCGGAACTGATGCAGCAGTTGCAGCAGGTCTACCTTGAGGTGGAGGGCGACCTGGAGGACGACGAATGAGCGAGCACGCCACAGCACTGCAGAGGCTGCGGATCCTGGGCATCGGCATGGGCCCGCAGCACGTGACGCCGGAGGTCTCGGCGGCGCTGCGCGGCTGCGACGTGGTGGTGGTCTTCGACAAGTCGGCCACCGACGGTGCCCACGCCGGCCGGGAGCGCGACGAGCAGATGGTGGTGCGCCGCCGGATCGCCAAGGATCACGGCGTGCCCGTCGTCCGGGTGTCCGATCCGCCCCGGGACCGTCGCGGCCCGTCCGAGTCGTCGGGGGCGCAGTACCGCAAGGCCGTCGCCGACTGGCACGCCGCGCGGGTGGAGCGCATCCTGGCGGCGCTGCGGCGTGAGGCGCCCGAGGCGCGCACCGTCGCCATCCTCGCCTGGGGCGACTCCTCGCTCTTCGACTCGCTGGTGCGCCTGGCCGGGCGCATCGAGGAGCAGACGGGCTGCACATGGGACGTGCTGCCCGGCGTGAGCGCGCCGCAGGTGCTGGCGGCACGGCACAGGGTGGTGCTGCACCGGGTCGGCGAACCGGTGCACATCACGACGGCCCGCAAGCTCTTCGAGGACATCGAGGCTGGTCAGCGCAACCTGGTGGTGATGCTCACCCTGCCGCACACGCTGGACGACCTGGCCTCCTCGCCGGGGCTGGCCGACTGGCAGCTGTGGTGGTCGGCGAACCTGGGCTCCGAAGGAGAACAGTCACTCTCGGGCCGGGTCCGCGAGGTGGTGCCGCGGGCGAAGGTTGCACGTGAAACGGCGCGCGAGACCGACGGCTGGGTGATGGACATGTTCCTGCTGCGTGCCCCCGACTCGCGCGGGGACGTGCTGTGAGGGTGCTGCTGCTCGGCGGCACCAGCGAGGGTCGGGCATTGGCCGCTGCCCTGGTGGAAGCCGGGATCGACATCACCAGCTCACTGGCTGGCCGCCTGCCGGAGCCGAAGCTGCCCGTCGGGGCGGTGCGGATCGGTGGCTTCGGCGGGGTCGACGGGCTGCGGGCGGCGCTGGCCGACTTCGACGTGGTGGTCGACGCCACGCATCCTTTTGCGGAGGGGATGAGCCGCAATGCTGCCGAGGCCTGCGCCACCCCGCTGCCCGACGGGCGACGCATCCCGCTGCTGCGGTTGGAACGCCCTGCCTGGCCCGCCGAGGACGGCTGGCATCTGGCCGGGAGCCACGAGCAGGCGGCCGAGCTTGCCGCCAGCCTGGGATCGCGCCCCTTCGTCACCGTCGGCCGCCAGGAGCTGGAGCGCTACCTGCCCGCCTTGGGGGAGCTTGCGGTGCTGGCGCGGATGGTGCGCGAACCCGACATGGCCGTCCCCGATGCCTGGCAGGTGATCACCAGCCGCGGCCCCTACACGCTGGACGGCGAGCTGGAGATCCTGCGCGAGCACCGCAGCGACGTGCTGGTCACCAAGAACTCCGGCGGCAGCTTCACCCGCCCGAAGATGGAGGCGGCCCACGAACTCGGGATTCCCTGTGTGGTGGTGCAGCGGCCTCGGCCCACCGACGGGGTGGAGACCGTCAACAAGGTCGAGCAGGCCGTCGACTGGGTGCTGGGGAGGGCCAGTGAACCCACCGGTAGGTGAGCAGCCGGAAGCTGGCTGCCCGCTGCCGCACACGCAGGAAACACGGGGCACACGCACGCAGCACGGGGCACACGCAGGAAACACGGGGCACACGTTCCAACGTGTGCCCCGAGCCCCTGGTGTGTGCGTGGTGCAGCGACTCAGGTCCGTCGGCGGGGTGGAGGCCATCAACCGGGTGCTGGGCGACCCTAGAGCCGAAGCATCGACCGGTTGCCGCGCTCGTCACAGGAGGCGAGCGCGTTGACCGCCGCCACGGTGACGGCCGAGCCGCCGCGTCGCCCGTGCAGGGTGAGGTAGTCCAGCCCGAGGTCATTGCCTGCCAGGGCCTGTTTGGACTCGGCGGCCCCGACGAAGCCCACCGGACAGCCGACCACGGCGGCGGGCCGCACTCCGGTCTCGCGCACCACCTCCAGCAGGCGGAACAGGGCGGTGGGGGCATTGCCGATTGCCACCACGGCCCCGTCGAGCAGGTGGCGGGAGGCCATCAGGGGGCGCTCGGCCCAGAGCTCCACCGCCGCCATCGTCTTGGTGATGCCCTTCTCGGTGGCGCGTCGGACGGTGGCCGGCTCCTGCAGCAGGCAGACCACCTGGTTCTCCCGCGGCAGGCGCGAACGGGTGATGCCGGTGGCCACCATCGTCGAGTCGCACAGCACCGGCGCCCCGGCCAGCAGGGCAGCACGGGCGGCGGTGACCAGGCCGTCGCTCCAGCCCAGGTCGTCGACGATGTCGGGCTGGCCGGTGGCGTGCACCATGCGTGCGGCGACCGGCGCCAGGTCGTCGGGGAGCCGGTCGAGGTGGGCCTCGGCCCGGATGATCGCGAAGCTCCTGTCGTAGATCGAGGAGCCGTCGGTGATGTAGTCGTACTGCACGGGGATCTCCTGGTGGTCAGTAGTCGAGTGCTTCGCGGTAGCGCTGGACGAGCACCTCGGCCAGTTCGTCGCAGGGTCCGAGGACGTCGGCAATCCGCACCTCCACCTCGGGATGGGTGGCGGTCCAGGCCACCACGTCGCGGTGCAGGAAGCCGTTGACGCGGCCCTCGAAGAGCAGGTGCGGGGCGACGACGATGCGGCGCGCCCCACCGTCCAGGGCCTGGTGGAGGGCGCTGGTGACGTCGGGATCGGCCACCTGCACGAAGCAGCCCAGCACCCGGGCATAGCCGCGCCCACCCACCCGGGCGGCCAGTCGCTGGTGGTCGTCATTGGCGCGGGCGACGGCCGATCCGCGACCGGCGAGCACCACCGTCGTCTCCTGGACCGTCCACTGGCCACGAGCTGGATCACGTCGGGCCTCGTCAATCCGCACGTGCAGCAGCTCCACCAGCCGGTTGTGCGGCGACAGGTGCTCGGCGACGACGGCCCGCCTGCCCAGGCGCAGCGTGCCCTGGCGGGCAGCCTGCGGGATGTCGCGGCGCACATGGGCGCCGGTGCCGAGCATCAGCGGGGCGACGACGACGGGCTCGTGGGTGGCCGAGAGCCCGTCCACCACCTGGTCGATCGAGGGCTCCACCAGCTCCACATAGCCCATCTCGACGGTGGTCTGGGGAAGCTGCCGGCGGACCCGGTCGAGCAGCTCGTGGCACTGCTCGACCCCCGCGCCGTGCCGGGTGCCGTGGGCGGCGATCACCAGGGCGGGCTTCACGGCCGTCCCCCTTCCGTCGCAGGCATCCACGTGTAGTCGCGCGGCGTGACGATCCGCTGGCCCGAGCCGCTGTCGACGAAGCGGGTGCTGGAGGCTCCGACGACCACCAGCGAATTCATGTCCACCCACTCTGGCTGGAAGTCGGCCAGCGTGGAGGTGATCACCTTCTGCCGCTGCCGGGTGGCCTGCTGCACCACCGCGACCGGCGTCGACGGCGGCCGGTGGGCACCCAGGATCTCCAGGGCCCGCGGCAGGTGCATGCGTCGCTTCTTCGAGCGCGGGTTGTAGAGGGTGACGACGAAATCGCCCTGGGCGGCGGCCTGCAGCCGCCGCTCGATCACCGGCCATTCGGTGTGCAGGTCGGACAACGAGATGGTGGCGTGGTCGTGGCCCAGCGGGGCACCCAGGATCGCGGAGGCGGCCAGCTCGGCGGTCACCCCGGGCACCACCTCGACGTCGATGCCGTCGGTGCCCTGCTCCAGCACGGGCGAGGCCATCGCATAGATCGCGGGATCGCCGCTGCAGACCAGCGCCACCCGCTCGCCGCGACGGGCGGCCTCGATGGCCAGCGCGGTGCGTTCGGCCTCGGTGCCCATCTTCGAGGCGTGCAGCCGCGCACCGGGGGCGACGAGGTCGCGCACCTGCCGCACATAGGGTCCGTAGCCCACGACCAGGTTGGCCTGCTGCACCACGCTGCGGGCCCGTGGGGTGAGCAGGTCGCGCGCGCCCGGGCCGAGCCCGACCACGTGCAGCACGCCCCGTACCGGCAGCCGCCCCACGGCACAGGTGGCATCGGTCGACTTCTGCTTGCCGATCACCAGGTCGGCGCCGTGGGCCAGCACCGCCGCCTCGGCCACCGACGGCGTGCCGACATGCCCCTGCACGGTCTGCGACGGATTCGGCACCGGCTGGGCGGCCAGCTCCTCGGCGCAGTGCCACAGCAGCGGGATGCCGAACTGGTGGCACAGCTGCACCAGGCCCAACTCGCCCGCCTTCACCTCGTGGGTGACGACGGCCGAGACACTCGCCGGGTGCAGGCCCGCCCCGGCGAGGGTTGCGTCGAGGAGCTCGCGCAGCTGCTCCACGCCGGTGCCCTTGTTGCAGCCCATCCCCACCACCAGGGAGCGAGGGTGCAGGGTCACGGTCGGCAGCTCGCCGGGGGCGGGCCCGGAGCTGTCGGTGACCCGGATGCGCGCGACGGGACCGGCGGCCTGCTCGGTGACATTGGGGGCGATCTGCGGCACCGGCCAGCCCAGCCCCCGGTCGAGCAGCACCGGCTCGCCGTCGAGGATCGCGCGGGTGACCGTCGCCAGGTCCCCGTCGTGGTGCCAGCCGATGGTGTCCAGCGCCTGCACGCCCAGCGCGTCGGTGGCGGTGGTGAGCACCGGCGTGCCGCCCAGCGCCTCAGCGATCGCCGTGGCCAGCGCATTGGCTCCCCCGACGTGCCCGCCGACCAGCGGCACGGCGAAGCGTCCGGCGGCGTCGACGACGACCACCCCCGGGTCAGTGTGCTTGTCGGCCAGCAGTGGCGCGAGCAGCCGGGTGGTGGCGCCGAGCGCCAGGTGCGAGACGACCATGTCCGCCTCGGCCCAGGCCCGCGGCAGGCACTCGGCGGCCGGGCCGTCCAGGCGGATCGTCTCCCCGCCCAGGGCCGTGTCGATGGCATCGGCGAGCCGGCGTGCGGCGGGGCTGTTGGTCACCTGGGCGATGCGTGCACTCTTCCAGTCCCTCATCACTGCTCCTCGACCTCGATGACGGCCGCGCCGTTGTAGCGGGCCAGCGCCGCCACCTCGCGGCTGATGGGGCCCCGGACCCGCACCACGTCGCCGCGGCCGGGCAGGGTGCGGCAGAAGATGCGGGCCGCCTCGTCGCTCACCCGCGGCGGCGGCCCCGCGGGGCGCGGTGCCCCCTGGTGCCATCCGACGGTGCTGGCCAGCTGCGGATCGACGACCAGCACCACATTCGGGTTGACGAGGTCGGTCAGCGCCATCGCCTGGGCGGCGTCGAGGAGGCGGACGCGCTCGTCGTCCTCCCCGAGCCGTTCGCACAGCCAGAACTCGCGGTCGAGGTCGGCCAGCTGCGTGGCGAGCTCGACGATCCCCTGGTCGGGGCCGGTCATCACCGCCACCTTCCCCCAGGCGCGGCAGACCGCCAGCGCTGGTTCGAGCGGGCGGCCGTGGATGCTGACCACCTCGGCGTCGTCCCAGGGGATCCCGACCGTGGCGAAGGCCAGCGAGATGCTCGTCGGGGCCGGCAGCACCCGCAGCGGCAGCCCGGCCTCGCGCAGCCGGCGCACGATGCCGAACCAGCCCGGGTCCCCGGAGGCGACCACCATGATGCGGGCCTCGGGGCCGGCGGCGACGATCCGTTCGACGGCCGCAGACAGCGCCCCCAGCCGGATCCGTCGCGGCTGGTCGACGCCGAGCGCGTCGAGGTGGCGGTCCCCACCCACGACGAAGTCGGCGCGGGAGGCCTCGTCGAGCATCGCCGGGGTCACGTCGCCGATGAAGCCGTGGACGCGGATGGGGGTGCTCACTGGACTGCCCCCTTCTCCCGCAATTCCTTCTGGGCTTCGGGATCGGCGGCGCGGAACTCGTGCCGGAAGCCCGGGTGGTAGAGGTGCGAGCGGTACTCGGGAGTGGCGGCGGCCAGGGCGGGGCCGACGAGCACCACCGTGTGCTTCCACAGGTGGCGCTCCTTCATGGTGGCCGAGAGATCCCGCAGCTCGCAGCGCAGCATCACCTCGTCGGGCCAGGTGACCTGATGGCCGATGATGCAGGGCGTCTCGGGCGCATAACCGCCGGCCAGCAGCTCCTCCTGCAGCACCTTGTTGCGCGCCGCCGAGAGGTAGAGCGCCATGGTGGCGCCGTGCTGGGCGAAGCCGCGCACCGTCTCCTTGGGCGGCATCGGGGTGCGGCCGCCCTCCAGCCGGGTGAGGACCAGCGACTGCGCCACCTGCGGCAGCGTGATCTCGACGTCCATCCGCGCCGCGGCGGCAGAGAAGGCGCTGACGCCGGGGATGGTCTCGTGGGCGACGCCGAGGCGCTCGCACAGCGCCCGCTGCTCCGCGGTGGCGCCGTAGATCGACGGGTCGCCGGTGTGCACGCGGGCGATCAGCTGGCCGTCGCGGGCGCGCAGGTAGTAGGGCTCCAGCGCCTCCAGCGGCAGCGAGGCGGAGTCGACCAGCTCGGCGCCCGGCTTGTGGTCGGCGACCACGTCGGGGTGGACCAGCGAGGAGGCCCAGATGATGACGTCGGCCTCGGCGATGACGCGCGCGCCGCGCACCGTGATCAGGTCGGCGGCACCCGGGCCAGCCCCGACGAAGACCACCCTTCCCGTGGGATTTCCAGTACTCACAGCGATCCTCCGATGCTGGTGCGGCTCGGGGTGCTGAGCACCGCCGAGAAGTAGCCGGTGCGGGTGTCCTGGTCGAGGTCGTCGAGCGACGCCAGGTGCTCTTCGGGCAGGCTCACCTCGCTGCCGACGATCCCGTCGCGCCCGCGCTCGGCAAGGGCTTCGCGGACCATGCCGAGCTGGCGTCCGCCCTTGTAGACGCAGACCGAGTCGGCGGCATCGAGCACCGGCCCAAGGCCCTCGGCGCCGAGGGTGGCGGGGGCGAGCGCCAGCACCTCATTGCCCTCGACCAGCGGGGTGCCCGAGGCTGCGGCAAGCGCCTGCATCGCCGTGATGCCGGGAATCCAGGAGACCTCCACCGCGGGCAACGCCGCCCGGACGGTGCCCGCCAGGTAGCTGAAGGTGGAGTAGACGGCCGGGTCGCCGATGGTGGCCATCGCGATGGTGGTGAGGCCGTCGGCGAAGTGGGTAAGCGCGGCCTCGGCGGCGGCCTGCCAGGACTCCTGTCGTCGGGCGCTGCGGCCCTGCTCGCGCATGGCGAAGCCGATGCGTTCGATGCGGGCGGCGGGGGCGACGGCCCGCACGATCTGCTCGGCGCGGCCGGGTCCGTCACCCGACTTCTCGGTGGCCGGCACCAGCACGACATCGGCCTGCTGCAGTGCGGTGGCCGCCGCCAGGGTGACCAGTTGTGGGTCGCCGGGGCCGACTCCGGCGCCAACCAGATGGGTTCGTTGCATGTGGGGCTCCTCCAGGTCTCTCGCCTGTTGTCCAGTGGCCGTCGACCGGGGGCGTTCCTGACTTCGCAACCGGCATCACAGTGCCGGTGGTGCTCACAGTGGCGGGACCGTGCCAGATGTTCGCTGGCTTCCGCGTCCCGGTCAGTCCACATGCTTCCATGACGAATTCTTCGCCTCGTGGGCGGGGTCGGTGCAGGACCTGTGACGGCTAGGGTCGAGCCATGAACGAGCAGCCCAGTGCCCCGGTCCGACTCCTGCAGTGGCTGGGGCTGGCACCCTCGGCGCAGACCAGCCGCCAGCAGGTGGTGACCAACTGGCTCTATGCCGTCTCGATGGCCCTGCTGATCGCCCTGACCTCGGGACGTTGGCCGCTGGGCTGGTGGATCCTCGGCTGCATCGTCGCCGCCACCATCCTGTACGGGGTGATCTCGCTGCTGGTGCGTTCGGTGATGGGCCCCGACGACCCCGTCCGGTCACGCTGAGGTTCCGGGCCGGGGCGACACCCAAGAGATTTCGGAAGATCTGGTCCCCTCAAGGGGCCGGATCTTCCGAGATCTTTGCGGTGCCGGGTGGAAAGGGGCCGTCAGGCCACCGCTCGGTTGCGCTGCACCGTCGAGGTCAGGCCGTCGGCGGTCACCTCGTCGACCGGCACGTGCTCGGCGCCCAGGTGCTCGGCCAGGGTGCGGGCCAACCCCATCCGCAGGGGGCCCTGTTCGCCGTCGATCACCACCGTCGTGATCCCCATGCCCGCCACGAAGTCCGCCACCTGGCGGGAGCGCTCGACGGCCCCCGGCCCGGCCGTCGCCCGGCCGTCGGTGACCACCACCAGCAGGGGGCGCAGCAGCGGGTCGCGCAGGTGCTCGCGGCGGATCACCCGCGCCGCCTCCATCAGGCCCTCGGCCAGCGGCGTCCTGCCCCCGGCGGGGATCTCGTCCAGGCGGGCGGCGGCGATGTCGATCGATCCGGTGGGCGGCAGCACCAGCTCGGCGGACCTGCCCCGGAAGGTGACCAGCCCCACCTTGTCGCGGCGCCGGTAGGCGTCCAGCAGCAGCGACAGGATCGCGGTCTTCACCTGCACCATACGCTTGCGGGCGGCCATCGACCCCGACGCATCGACGCAGAAGAGCACCAGGTTCGCCTCGCGGCCCTCGCGCACGGCCAGGCGCAGGTCCTCCAAGGCGATCCGCACCCGGCCGTCGGGGCGCTCCCGCCCGGTCTGGTTGCCGGCCGCGGCCCGCAGGGTCTCCAACAGGTGCAGCGACCCCGGCCCGCTCTCGGGCAGGCGGGCACCCACCCGTCGCCCGCTCGAGGTGATCGCCCGTGAACGCTTGCCCGCGGCCCCGGCCCCCAGGCCGCGCACGGTGAAGGTGCGGGGGCGGGGCGACGGGGTGGCGGCCTTCACCACCTGGCCGGGCTGCTCAGCGCCGGCGGGTGGCAACATCGGCAGGTCCTGCTCCGGGGCCTGCGAGTCGGCGCAGTCTGAAGGGTCAGCGGAGTCCGAAGGGTCAGCGGGGCTCTCGGGCGGCTCGGCGGAGCCGCCCTCAGGCGCTTTTCCCTGACCATCCCCCTGCGGGGTCTCGTCGGAGTCGTCCTCGGGATCAGGGGCACCCTCAGGCTCGGGGCCGTCCTCGGGGTCCGGGCCACCCTCGGGTCCCGGTTCGGGCTCGTCGGGCGGCAGATCGTCGTCGCCGAGGATCCGGTCGAGCAGCTCCTCGTCCATGCCGGGCGCGTCGAAGGGATTGCGACGGCGACGGTGCGGCAGGGCGAGCAGGGCGGCCTGCCGGATGTCCTCGCGGGTGACGGCCTCGCGGCCGCTCCAGGCGGCGTGGGCGATCGCCGTGCGGGCGGTGACGATGTCGGCGCGCAGCCCGTCCACCTCGAAGGCCGCGCACACCTCGGCGATCTTCAACAGGGCGGCATCACCGAGCCGCACCGAGCCGAGCTGCTGCTGGGCCCGGGCGATGCGCTCGCTCAACGCGGCATCGTCGGCGGCGTGGGCGGCGATGAAGCCCGACGGGTCGGCGTCGAAGGCCATCCGGCGGCGCACGACGGCGGCGCGGGCGGCATGGTCGGTAGGGGCGGCCACCTCGACGGTGAGCCCGAAGCGGTCCAGCAGCTGCGGGCGCAGCTCCCCCTCCTCCGGGTTCATGGTGCCGATCAGCACGAAACGGGCCTGGTGGCTCACCGAGATGCCGTCGCGCTCCACGGTGGAGCGGCCCATCGCGGCGGCATCCAGCAGCAGGTCGACCAGGTGGTCGTGCAGCAGGTTCACCTCGTCGACGTAGAGGATGCCGCGGTGCGCCCGGGCCAGCAGGCCGGGTTCGTAGCTCACCTCGCCGGCCGAGAGTGCGCTCTGCAGGTGCAGCGATCCCAGCACGCGGTCCTCGGTGGCGCCGACGGGCAGCTCCACCAGCCGCACCGGACGCTCGTGGCGGGGACTGGTGGCGTCGAAGGGGCCGTCGGGCGAGGTGGCCTGTGCGTCGTCGGGGTCGATGGAGAAACGGTCGCCGTCGAAGACCTCGATGCGGGGCAGCACCTCGGCCAGCGCGCGCACCGCCGTGGACTTGGCGGTGCCCTTCTGGCCGCGCACCAGCACGCCGCCGATCTGGGGAGAGATGGTGCTGAGCACCAGGGCCAGGCCCATCGCATCGAGGGCGTCGGGCTCGCAGCCGACGATGGCCGTGAAGGGATACTGCTGTGGCATGAGGCTCCCGCTCATTCGTTGCCGGACAGGAAGGGCGCGAACACGGCGTGCCGCGCGCAGCGCGAGGCCGGTCTTCGGACTGACGACTGACGTCGATCACCGCAGCGGGCCTGTGCCGGACTCCCACCGGCTTCCCAGATTCTCCCCGTCGCCGGGCTGGCCGGCTGTGGGGCACCTCGTGCCGGGCCCCACCCTAGCGGCTCGATAGCGTGACACCATGAGCTCTTCCTTCGAGGCCGCAGGGCCCGTTCTGGTGCTGGGCATCGGCGCCAACGGCTGGGATGCGCTGGCTCCCCGGCACCGGGAGCGGGTGCTGGCGGCCGACGTGCTGCTCGGCGGCGCCCGGCACCTGGCGATGGTGCCCGAGGTGGCCGGCCAGCGACGCGAACCGTGGCCCTCGCCGCTGCGCGACCGGCTACCGGCCCTGCTCGACTCCCTGGACGGTGCGACGGTGGTGGTGCTGGCCAGCGGAGACCCGCTGATGAGCGGCATCGGCACCACGCTGGTCTCCTTGCTGGGCAGCGATCGCGTGGAGCTGGAGCCGGCCGTCTCCTCGGTGGCGCTGGCCCGGGCGCGGATGGGATGGGCGGCCGAGGACTGTGCCGTGGTGAGCGTGGTGGGCCGCCCCGTCGAGCTGGCCCTGCGCGAGGTGGCGCCCGGACGTCGGGTGCTGGTGCTCAGCTCCGACGAGACCACCCCGGAGCGGCTCGCCGCCCTGCTCTCGGCCACCGGCTTCGGCCGCTCGGTGCTGCACGTGTTCGGCAACCTGGGCGCCGCCGACGAGTCGCACACGGTCGGGACCGCCGACGACTGGCGGGAGTCCTCGCCCCGGTTGACCATCGTCGCCATCGAGTGCGTCGGGCCGGGACTGGTCGGCTGGGCGCCGGGGCTGCCCGACGAGGCCTACGAGCACGACGGCCAGATCACCAAGCGCGACCTGCGCGCCAGCGCCCTCTCGCGGCTGCAGCCGGTGCCCGGGGAACATCTGTGGGATGTGGGCGCCGGCTCCGGGTCGATCGGTATCGAGTGGATGCGCAGCCACCCCAGCTGCCGCACCAGCGCCGTCGAGGCCAACCCGGAACGGGCCGCGCGGGCCCGTCGCAATGCCGCCCGGCTGGGCGTTCCCGGACTGCTCGTGGTCGACGGCCGCGCCCCCGACGCGCTGGCCGGGCTGGCGGCACCCGACGCGGTCTTCATCGGTGGCGGCGCCACCCGACCGGGCGTGCTGGAGGCCTGCCTGGCCGCGCTGCGCCCCGGCGGCCGGATCGTCGTGCACGCGGTGACGCTGGAGACCGAGCAGCTCGTCGCCGCCGCCTTCGCCGAGCACGGCGGCGAGCTGACCCGGCTGGCCGTCGAGAGCAATGACTCTATCGGCGCCTTCACCGGCTGGAAGCCCGCCCGCACCGTCACCCAGTGGTACTGGCGACGGGACTGAGTGAGGCGTCGTCCCCTCGATCCGCAACAAACTGCGCCCATCCGGATGCTGCCACGTGCGGATGGGCGAGCTTGCGGACGGCGGGATCAGGACAGCACCACAGCGGCCACCAGCAGCACGGCCGCGAGACCCACCAGCAGCCACCGCGCCGGTGGCCTGGTCCAGGCCGGGGCGCACAGCGCCGTCGAGACCAGGAGGCCAGCAGCCGCCACCAGATGGCCCACCACCGCGGCGCCCGCGCTTGGGGCCCGGGAGAAGGCGAACAGACCCACTGCCCCCGAGGCGATCCCCAGCAGCGGCCACACCGGCAGCAGTCCGTGGGTGCGGAAGGCGAGGGCTGCCAGCGCGATCCAGCCGACCGCCATCACGAAGAGCCCGACCACCGAGCCGTGGAGCCAGCCACCGAGCTCCACCCAGTCGCCCGGGTCGTCCCTCGCACCCAGCTCGCCGAGCCAGCCGAACAGGGGCACCGGCACCATCGTCACCAGGCAGGCGAGCAGCGCCCATCCCAGCAGGGCAAGGCTCTGGCGCCCCACCCCATCGGGGAACCTGCCGGGTGGGCGACGGCGCACCGCACGCCCGGTGGCATCGGGTGTGACACCCCAGGGATCCTCGACCGGCATCGTCATGCGCCCACCCTAGGAGCCGCCATCGGCCAGCAGCTCCCGCACCGTCATGATCGTCGACGGACTGGTGCGGCAGCAACCACCCACCACCCACGCGCCCGACTCCAGCCACTGCGGCACCAGCACCTCGAGCTGCTGCGAGGGATCGCCCTCGGACCACGTCTTGGTGACGGGGTCATAACGCTCCCCCGAATTCGGGGCCACCAGCAGCGGACGATCGGCCACCGCGGCCATCTCCGCCACGGCCCCGGCCACCAGGTCCCGCGGCACGCAGTTCACCCCGACCGCCAGCACGCGCGGATCCTGCTGCACGGCCTGCACCGCCTGCGCCAGCGACAGGTCCTGGTCCCCACCGGCCGGCAGCCTGCCGTCCTCGCCCAGCGAGAAGGAGACCGTCACCGCCACGTCGGGGAACTCGCGGGCCACCAGCCCCAGCACCGCCTGCACCTCGTCCAGGCGCGGCTGGGTCTCCACCGCCAACAAGTCCACTCCCTCGGCCACCAGCAGCGCGATGCGTTCGCGGTGGAAGTCCTCGTACTGCCCCGCCTCGAGCCGGTAGTCGCCGGTGTACTCGCTGCCGTCGGCCAGGTGGGCGCCGTAGGGGCCGATGCTGCCCGCCACCAGCGCCGTGCCGCTGCCCCCGTCGGCCCGCCACTGCTCGCGGGCGAGCAGCGCGAGACGGGCGCTGTCGCGCACCATGGCCTGCGCGGTCGCCTCGTCCAGGCCGGCGGCCAGCAGGGTGGGCACCGAGGCCTGGTAGCTGTTGGTGGTGAGCACCAGGGCCCCGGCATCCAGGTAGCTGCGGTGCACCGCGACGATCGCCTCGGGACAGTCCCGCATCGCGACCGCCGACCACAAGGGCTGGGCGGTGTCGACACCGCGCTTCTCCAGTTCGGTGGCCATCGCCCCGTCGAGCACGACGGGGCGGGTGGAGCTGAACAGGGCAAGGGCATCGTGCTGGTCCATGGCTCGACCCTATGGCTGCGGGCAAGCATTCGTGAGACGTCCCAACCAGCCGGTCAGTCGAGGGCTAGCGTCGTCCACCGTGACCCACCAGACCAGCATCCCCACCGACGACGGACGCTCCCTCACCCGTTCGATGTCGACGCGACACCTGATGATGATCAGCTTCGGCGGGGTGATCGGGACGGGGCTCTTCCTCAGCTCGGGATGGACCATCAACCAGGCCGGCCCCATCGGCACCCTGCTCGCCTACTGCCTGGGTGCGGTCATCGTCTACCTGGTGATGCTCTGCCTCGGGGAGCTGGCCGTCGCCATGCCCTTCACCGGCGCCTTCCACGTCTACGCCACCCGCTTCCTCGGCCCGGCCACCGGCTTCACCGTCGCCGTCCTCTACTGGCTCACCTGGACGATCGCGCTCGGCAGCGAGTTCACCGGCGTCGGACTCATCATGCAGCGCTGGTTCCCCGGCACCCCCGTCTGGGTCTGGAGTGCGGCCGCCATCGTGGCGATCTTCACGCTCAATGCCGCGTCGGTGCGGGTCTTCGCCGAGGCCGAGAGCCTGCTCAGCGGCGTCAAGGTGGCCGCCATCATCGTCTTCATCGTGCTCGGACTGCTCGCCATCGTCGGCATCGTGCCGATGGAGGGCCACGACGCAGCCCCCGGCCTGCACAACCTCACCGACGGCGGTATCTTCCCCACGGGACTCGGGGCCGTCTTCACCACCATGCTGGCGGTGAACTTCGCCTTCTCCGGCACCGAACTGATCGGCATCACCGCGGGCGAGACCAAGGACCCGGCCCGCACCATCCCGCGTGCCATCCGCGCCACGCTGTGGCGGCTGTGCCTGTTCTTCATCGGCAGCATCTTCGTCATGGCCTGCCTCATCCCGTGGCGCGAGGCAGGCGTCGACCGGTCCCCCTTCGTCACCGTCTTCGACGCGATGGGCCTGCACTGGCTGGCGGGGCTGATGAACGTGGTGGTGCTCACCGCGATCCTGTCGGCCGCGAACTCCGGGCTGTACGCCTCCACCCGCATGCTGTGGTCACTTGCCAACGAGGGCACCATCCCGGCAGGCATTGCCCGCACCACCCGCAACGGAATCCCGCTCACCGCCCTCGTGCTCAGCATGGCCGGTGGGCTGTTGGCACTGCTGTCCAGCGTCATCGCCGCCGACACCGTCTACCTGGTACTCGTCTCCATCTCGGGGCTGGCCGTCGTGCTGGTCTGGGTCTCCATCGCGGCAAGCCAGATCAGTTTCCGACGCCAGTGGCTGGCATCGGGCCGCAGCGCGGAGGAGCTCTCCTTCCGGGCACCCGGCCACCCGTGGACGGGCTGGGCCGCGCTCATACTCAGCGCCCTGTCGTGCATCCTGATCGTCTTCGACCCCACCCAGCGGATCGCGCTGTACTGCACCGTGCCCTTCGTGGCGCTGTGCTACCTGGTTCACGCCCTGTTGCGTCGCTCCCGGCTCGCGTCATAGAGGAAGCTCTCGCCACCGCCGGCCGGGTCCAGGGCCCGGCCGACGAGGATGATCGCGGCCTGCCGCAGCCCGGCCTGCTCCACCTGGCCGGCGATGGTGCCCACCGTGCCGCGCAGCACCAGCTCGTCAGGCTGGCTGGCCCGGCTCACCACCACCACCGGGCAGTCGGTGCCGTGGGTGGGCTCCAGCTGCGCCATCAGCTCACGGGTGCGGGTGATCGCCAGGTGCAGCACCAGCGTGGCGCCGGTGGCGGCGAAGTTGGCCAGCTCCTCGCCGTCGGGCATCGGCGTCGAGCGGGCCCGGGTGCGGGTGAGCACCACCGACTGCGCCACCAGCGGCACCGTCAGCTCCCGCCCCACCAGCGCCGCGGCCGCGGCATAGGCCGGCACGCCCGGCGTCACGTCCCACTCCACCCCGGCCGCGTCGAGCCGTCGTCCCTGCTCGTGCAGAGCGGAGTAGACGCTCAGGTCGCCGGTGCCCAGGCGGACCGCCTGGCGTCCGGCGCGGTCGGCGGCCACCAGGTGCTCGGTGATCTCGTCCAGGCTCAGGTGCTGGGTGTCGACGAGCTCGGCGCCCTCGCTGACGTGCCCCAGCACCTCGGGGTCAAGATAGGTGCCCGGGTAGAGCACCACGTCGGCCTCGGCGAGCAGGCGCGTCGCGCGGACGGTGAGCAGGTCGGCGGCACCGGGGCCGGCCCCGACGAAGTGGATCATGGGGACTCCTCGGCAGGTTCTGGCACGAAGCGAGGGCTCCACACCTGGCCCTTGCGGGTCACGCGGGTTCCCCGGCACCCGACGATGACAAGGCACTTCATGTCGATCGTCGACGGCTCCAGCTCCCCGAGCGTGGTCACCTGCAGCGACTCCTCGGCACGGCCCACGTCGCGGCCCACCACCACGACCGTCGACGGCTCCCGCTCTTCCAGCAGCACCTCGCGGAAGCGGTGGATCTGCTCGGTGCGGCTCTTCGAGGCGGGGTTGTAGACGGCCAGCACCAGGTCGGCGCGGGCGATGTGGCGAAGCCGGTCCTCCACCACCTGCCAGGGCTTGAGCCGGTCGGAGAGGGAGACGACGGCGAAGTCGGCCCCCACCGGTGCGCCGGCGCGGGCGGCGACGGCCTGCACCGCCGTCACGCCGGGCAGCACCCGGACCGGCACCTCGTCGAAGCGCGGGTCCTCGGCGGCCTCGAAGACCGCCGCGGCCATGCCGAAGACGCCCGCATCGCCGCCGGAGACCACCGCCACCTGCTCGCCGGCCAGGGCCAGCTCCAGGGCGTGCCGGGCCCGGTCCACCTCGACGGTGTTGCCGCTGGCATGGCGGGTGAGGCCCTCGCGCTGCGGCACCCGGTTCACATAGGGCGCGTAGCCGACCAGGTGGCGCACCCCGTCCAGGGCCTGGGAGACCTCGGGGGTGAGCCAGCGGTCCGGGCCGGGGCCCAGCCCGACGACCAGCAGCTCGGCCGGCCCGGCTGGGCTCGGTTGCGGGTCCGTCGAGTCCGTCAACGTCACGGCGGTGCCCCCGCAAGACGTGACCTCGCGGGAGCGCTTGCCGTTGACCGCATCGCCCGGCACGACGACCAGCGAGAAGTAGGGCACCGAGGCCGGGTCGACCTCACTGACCGGCAGCCAGCGCTCGGCCTCCATCGAGGCGCGCTCCACGTAGAGCGCCCCCTCCAGCCGTCCGGCCGCGACCAGGGCGGCGCGGACCTTGGCGAAGTTCCTGCCCAGCTTCATGATCACGGCACCGTCGGTGTCGGCCAGGCGACGGGCCAGCTCGGGCTCGTCGAGGGTGCCGGGCAGCACGGTGAGCACGTCGGTCTGGCGCACCAGCGGGTTGGCGGTGGTGGCCGTCGCGGCGAGGAAGGCCGGCACGCCGGGCACCACCTCGGTCTCGAAGTGCTCGGCCAGCCGGTCGTGCATGTACATGAAGGAGCCGAAGAGCATCGGGTCGCCCTCGGCCAGCAGCACCACGTCGCGGCCTGACCGCAGGTGCGCGGCGAGCCGGTCCGCGCAGTGCTCGTAGAAGTCGGCCATCGCCCCGGCATAGCCGCCGGGATGGCTGGTGCTGCCGGTGGTCACCGGGTACTCGAGCAGTTCCTCGGTGACGCCCTCGCGGATCAGGCCGGCGGCGATGCGTCGGGCATTCGACGGCCTGCCCGCGGCCGCGTGGTAGGCGACGACGTCGGCGGCACCGATCAGCCGGGCCGCCTTGAGGGTGACCAGTTCCGGGTCGCCGGGGCCCACCCCGACGCCGAAGAAACGGCCCTCGGCGGGTGCGTCGGCGGCGCTCATTCCTTCTCCTGCGCGATCGCGTTGAGGGCACTGGAGGTCATCGCCGAACCACCGCGTCGGCCGTGCACCGTGACGAAGGGCAGGTCGATGCCATGGTCCTCGTGGAAGTTCGCCAAGGCCTGCTTCGACTCGGCGGCGCCGATGAAACCCACCGGGCAGCCCACCACCGCGGCCGGTCGGGGCCCGCCGTCGAGGATCATCTCCAGCAGATGGAACAGGGCGGTGGGGGCATTGCCGATCGCCACCAGCGCACCGGCCAGCATGGGCTCCCACAGGCTCACCGCCGCGGCGGTGCGGGTGGTGCCGAAGTCCTTGGCCAGCTGGGGGACGCGCGGATCGTTCAGCAGGCAGATGACGTCATTGTCGCGGGGCAGCCGGGCGCGGGTGACGCCGGTGGCCACCATCGTCGCGTCACACAGGATCGGGGCGCCGTCCTGCAGCGCGCCGCGGGCTGCGGCCATGAAGCTGGGGTGCACCACCAGGTCGTCGACCAGGTCCACCTGGCCGGAGCCGTGGATCATGCGCACCGCCATCTTCTCGGCGTCGGCCGGCACCCGGGCCAGGTCGGCCTCGCGACGGATGGTGGCGAAGGAGTCGACGTAGATCGCCGCCCCCGCATCGATGTAGTCGTAGTGACGCGCGGGACGCTTCATGCCCGCGCCTCCTTGCCAGCAGCGCCGTCCCAGACCAGGACGCCATACCAGGGGGTGACGCGCACCTCGCGGTAGGCGCCCAGCAGCTCCACCAGCTGTGCGGCCTCGATGCCCTCGGGCCCGATGCCCATGTGGTTCCACCGGCCGTCCTCGGACTCACCGAAGGGCAGCGGTTCACTCGGCTGCGGCAGCCGCGGGTCGGCCTCGGCCAGCGGGGCCAGCGGGGCGTCCATCTCGTTGACGTGCCAGGGGGCGTCGGGCCCGTCACCGCGCACCGCGACGAAGCGCTCGGCCAGCTCCAGCAGCACGCGCGCCGCATCGTCCAGGGCCACCACCTCGCCCAGGTCGTCGCCGATCCGCAGCTGCGCCGTGGTGGCATCCAGAACCACCAGGCCCAGGTCGCAGGGATGCTGCAGCAGGTCGCCGCGGCCGTCGTCAAGGACGAAGAGGAACTTGCCCGGCAGGGTGGCGAGTGACTCGCTGGCGCGGATCCCCTCGTCCAGGGCCATGGCCAGGCCGGTCAGGTCGGCGCGGCCGCCGTCGATCCCGGCCGTGTCGATCCCAGTCAGGGGACTCGCCATCACATTGCGCACCAGGTCGTGCCGCGGCGAGGGCATCAGGCCCGAAGCCACCACCGCACGGTGCGACTCCTCGGTGAGGTGCCCGGTGCCGTCGTCGGGGAAGGCACGCAGCTGCAGGTTGGCGCGGTTGGTCAGGTGGATGCGGCCGTCACCGAAGGCCTCGGCGGCCCGGGCCAGCGCCCGCAGGTCTGCGACGGCGAGGTGACCGGCCACCAGCCGGATGCGCACCAGCAGGCCATCGTCGGCCTTCCACGGGCGTTCGATGCCGGGGCAACGGTCGGGACGGGTACGTTCGGGACGGTGCTGGGGCGTCTGGGCCATGGTCTCTCCTGCGAGATTGCGCGTCTCGCCTGCTCGGGACGACCAGCGCAGGCAAGTTCCTGACTCCCCCGCGCCGCATGGCGGGGTCACAGTGGCGCGACCGTGCCGGCTCGTCCGGCTTCCTCGCACTGCGGTGGTGACAAGTGGAATTGTGGCTGCCCGGCTCCTCGCGGCGGGTCGGGCAGCACTCATCATGGCACAGCGCCCCTGCTGCGCGACCCCTGCGCGCCGGGGCGGGCCACACGGGGCTAGGGTGGTGCCCGCTGGCCCCGGCCAGCGCACCCGCACCAGCGAAGTCGGTGACCAATCCGACGCTGTCCCGCAACGGTGATGCCCCGCCCGTCCGGCACATGGATCCGGGCCGGGGACGAGCCCGGTCGCCTGGCGCAGGTGCCGCACCACTGCCCCCGGCCGAGGGGCAGACGGGCAACCGTCGTCCCTGGGCCACCGACCCCGAAAGGCCCCCATGGCGACGCTCCCCCGGCTGGTGGTCTCCGCGGCCTCGTCGAGCTCCGGCAAGACGACCATCGCCGTCGGCCTGGTGGCGGCGCTGCGCGAGCGGGGGTTGCAGGTGGCCCCCTTCAAGACCGGCCCCGACTACATCGACCCCGGCTACCACACGCTGGCCGCAGGACGGGTGGGCCGCAACCTCGACGCCCACCTGTGCGGGCCGGAACTCATCGCACCCCTGCTGCTGCACGGATCGCTCACCCCCACCCCCGCCGACGTCGCCGTCATCGAGGGCGCCATGGGCCTGTTCGACGGGCAGCTCGGCACCCCCGCCGTCGGACGATCCGGCTACGGCTCCAGTGCCCACATCGCCCAGCTCGTCGGCGCGCCGGTGCTGCTGGTGGTCGACGCGTCGAAGTCCTCGCGCACCGTCGCCGCCCTCGCCCACGGGCTGGCCAGCTATGACCACGACGTGCGGGTGGGCGGGGTGCTGCTGAACAAGGCCGGCAGCCAGCGCAACATCGACGAGTGCACCCGGGCGCTGGACGAGCTGGGCCTGCCGGTGGTCGGTGCCGTCGGACGCCATGCCGAGCTCGACACCCCCTCGCGTCACCTGGGACTGGTGCCGGCCGCCGAGCGCACCCAGGCCGAGGCGGTCGTCGAGGCCGCCGGACACGTCGTGGCCGATTCGATCGACCTCGACGCGGTGCTGCGGATCGCTGCCAGTGCAGGAGACCTGGCCGCCGAGCCGTGGGACCCGCGCGCCGTGACCAGCCCCGTGCCCGGCTCCCCGGTGGTGGCGGTGGCCGCCGGGCGCGCCTTCACCTTCCGCTATGCCGAGACCACCGAGCTGCTCGAGGCCGCCGGCTGCCGCATCGCCCTGTTCGACCCCACCACCGACACCGAACTGCCGCCCGGCACCAGCGCGCTGTGGATCGGCGGCGGCTTCCCCGAGATGCACGCCGCCGACCTGGCCGGCAACACCGCATTGCTCCGCCAGGTGCGCAACCGGGTGCTGGCGGGGATGCCGACGGTGGCCGAGTGCGCCGGGCTGCTCTACCTGTGCCGCAGCCTCGACCGCCAGCCGATGGCCGACGTGCTGCCACTCGAGGCCGCCATGGGGCCGCGGCTCACGCTGGGCTACAAGAGGGTCACCGCCCGCGTCGACTCCCTGCTGTGCCGGGCCGGGGACGAGGTGGCCAGCCACGAGTTCCACCGCACCCAGGTGAACCTCGACGCCCTGGACCTCGACGCGCTGGACCCCGACGGCCTGGCCGGCAGCGGCATGGACGTCGCCTGGGAGGTCGACGGGCGGCTCGAGGGCATCAGCGCTGACCCCGCCGGCACCGGACGGCCCTCCCTGCACGCCAGCTACCAGCACCTGCACTGGGCCGGGCTGCCGCAGGCCGCGCAGCGCTTCGCCGAGGCGGCCTCGACCAGCTCGGCCAACACCACGAACTCCACGGCCTCGACCAGCTCGGCCACCACCACGACCCCCACGGCCTCGACAAGCTCGGCCAACACCACGAACTCCGAGCCCGTCGAGGAGACCCCCGACCTCACGCACCACGGCGACCGGGACCTCACCCCCGGACTGGTGGACCTGGCCGTCAACGTCCACGCCTCCCAGCCGCCGCAGTGGCTGGCCGAGCACCTGGCCGCACGCGTCCACACCTGGGCCGGCTATCCCGACGCCACCGCCGCACGATCGGCGCTGGCCGAGCGCCACGGCGTCGAGCCGTCGATGGTGCTGCCCACCAGCGGCGCCGCCGAGGCCTTCACCCTCGTCGCCCGCGCCCTCGACTGCCGCCACCCGCTCGTCGTCCACCCGCAGTTCACCGAGCCGGAACAGGCCTTGCGGGTCGCCGGGCACAGCCCCGACCGCCTGCTGCTGCGTCCCGAGGACAGCTTCCGGCTGCTGCCCGAACAGGCCGCCGGCATCGACGATCGCGTCGACCTGGTGGTGGTGGGAAATCCCACCAATCCCACCGGACTGCTGCACCCCGCCGCGGCGCTTCGTCGCCTCGCCCGGCCGGGACGAGTGCTGCTGGTCGACGAGGCCTTCATGGACGCGGTGCCCGGCGAGCCGGAGAGCCTGATCGGCCCCGACATGACCGGGCTGCTGGTCACCCGCTCGCTCACCAAGACCTGGAGCCTCGCCGGGATCCGCGCCGGCTATGTCGTCGGCGATCCAGAACTGATCGCCCGGCTGGAGGCCGCGCAGACGCCGTGGTCGGTCTCCACCCCCGCCCTGGACGCGATGGTCGCCACCAGCAGCGCCGAGGCCCTCGACGCGGCTGCCCGGATCGCCCGCCAGGTCGGTGCCGACCGGGAACTCCTCGTCGAGGCCCTCACCCGGGCCGGTTTCCCGCCCGTCGCCGGCAGCCAGAGCCCCTTCGTGCTGGTCGACCTGTCCGCGCTCGGGCCCCACGCCCACGAGGTCGGCTGGCTGCGCAGCATCCTGGCCGAGGAGGGCTTCGCCGTCCGGCGGGGTGAGAGCTTCCCCGGCCTGGGCCCCCAGTGGGTGCGGCTGGCCGTGCGCGAGGCCGAGACCAGCCGTCGTCTCGCCGAGGCGCTGGCCCGCATCCACCACACCCACAGCAGTTCCAACCCTCGCAGTTCCAACCACAGCAAGGAAGACACCCGATGAGCATCCTGGACGACTGCCTGGCCGCCATCACCCCCGTCGACGAACAGGCGCGCGCCGCCGCCGAGGCCCGCCAGCTCTCCCTCACCAAACCGCCGGGCGCGCTCGGCGAACTGGAGGTGATCGGCAACCAGCTCGCCGCCATCGCCGGACAGTGCCCACCCCCGGTGCCCGAACCGGCCAAGGTCTTCGTCTTCGCCGGCGACCACGGCGTCCAGGAGCACTGGGTCTCGCCGTGGCCGCAGGAGGTCACGCTGCAGATGGCCGCCAACATCGCCGGGGGCGGCGCGGGGATCAGCGTGCTGGCGCGCTATGCCGGCGTCGAGGTGGAGGTGGTGGACGTCGGCATGCTCCAGCCCGTCGAGCAGACCACCGACCGACGCATCGCCGCCGGAACGGCCGACATGCTGCACGGCCCGGCGATGAGCCGCGAACAGGCGCTGGCCGCCATCGAGGTGGGCATCACCTGCGCCCGCCAGGCCGTGGCCGATGGCCACCGCGCCCTCATCCCCGGCGAGGTGGGGATCGGCAACACCACCGTCGCCGCCACCCTGGTCTGCGCCTTCACCGGGGCCAGCGCCGAACAGGTCACCGGCCGCGGCGCCGGCGCCAACGACGAGGTCTTCGCCCGCAAGCAGGCGCTGGTGGCCCGGGCCGTCCAGCACCACGGGCTGGCCGACGGCTCCGGACCCCAGGACCCCATCGGTGCACTGGCCGCCGTCGGGGGCTTCGAGCACGCCGCCATGGTCGGGCTGATCCTGGGCGCCGCCGAGGCCCGGGTACCGCTGCTGCTCGACGGCGCGATCGCCTGCTCGGCCGCGCTCGTTGCCCTCGCCCTGGCCCCCGACGCCAAAGGCTACCTGGTGGGTGGCCACGAGGGCGCCGAACCGTCGATCCGCCACGTGCTGGATGCCATCGGGCTGCGGCCCGTGGTGCAGCTGGGGCTTCGCCTGGGCGAGGGCACCGGCGCGGTGCTGGCCCAGCCCATCGTCGTCTCGGCCGCCAATGTGCTGCGCGAGATGGCCACCTTCGACGATGCCGGCGTCACCGAGGAGCACCTGTGAGCCGCACCCTGGTCCTCGGCGGCGCCCGCTCCGGAAAGTCCACCCACGCAGAAGTCCTGGCCAACCAGGCGGCCCTGGTCGACTACGTCGCCACCAGCGCCACCAGTCCCGATGACCCCGAATGGGTCGAGCGGATCGCCCTGCACCGGGCCCGCCGCCCCGAGCACTGGACCACCATCGAGACCGCCGACGTCGCCCAGGTGCTGCGCACCCCCGGCGAGGGCACCGTCCTGGTGGACTGCCTGGGCGTGTGGGCCACCCGGATGATGGACCACAGCGGCATCTGGGAGGACCGTCCCGGCGCCCACGAACAGCTGCAGGGCCACGTCGACGAGCTGGTCGCCGCCCTCGAGCAGACCGAGCGCGAGGTGGTGCTGGTGAGCAATGAGGTGGGCCAGGGGGTGGTGCCCGAGCACTGGTCGGGCCGCTTCTTCCGCGACCAGCTCGGCATCCTCAACTCGCGCGTCGCCGCCTGCTGCGAACGGGTGGTCTTCTGCGTGGCCGGGATCCCGGTCGCCATCAAGGACGAGCCCCGGTGAGGCCGCTGGCCGCCCTGCGCGATGCGCTGGGCATGTTCACCCTGCTGCCGGTCGGCTCCACGATGGAGCTCGACCGGGCCGCCTGCCGGCGCATCATGCTCGCCTTCCCCTGGGCCGGGCTGGTCTGCGGGCTGGTCTCGGCCGCGGCCGCGGCGCTGGTGGTGCTGTGCGGGGCGGGCCACCAGCTCGCCGCGATGGCCGGGCTCGCCGCCCTGACCGGGGTCACGGGCGCGATGCACATCGACGGGGTGGCCGACACCGCCGACGGGCTCGCCTCCCGCAAGGGACGCGAGGACGCCCTGGCCCTGATGAAGAAGTCCGACATCGGTCCGATGGGCGTGGCCACCGCCGTGCTGGTGCTGCTGCTGCAGGCCGCCGCGCTGGCCTCGGACTCCTTGGCCTCGGATTCCTTGGCCTCCAGCGCCGCCGGCGCCTGGCCCCTGGTGGCGACCCTCACCTGCCTGCCCATGGTGGGGCGGATCGCCGCCGTCCACGCCACCGTCCAGGGCGTCCCGGGCGCCCGCCCGGGCGGCTTCGGCTCGCTGTTCACCGGCATCACCCCGGCTTGGGCGGCCGCCCTCGACTCGCTGGCGGTGCTCGCCGTCTGTGCCGGGGCCGGCTGGCTCGTCGACGGCCGGGTACTGGCCGCAGGCCTGGTGGCCGCCGCCGTCCTCGCCTGGCTGGTGGCCAACGGATGGCAGAAGCACCTGCTGCGGCGCCTGGGCGGCCACACCGGCGACACCTTCGGCTCCCTGATCGAGGTGGCCCAGACCACTTTCGCGGTCGCCGCCGCCCTCGTCACCGGCCTCGTCACCGGCCTGGTGGGTTGAGCCCCGTCCACAAACCACATCCAGGGCAGGCGTCACTGCAGATGAGGCACCATCCCGCCCTGTGGATGTGGTTTGTGGACGCCCATGCCGCCACCGGCCCGATCGCGAAAGGATGGGGGCATCCCGCGATGAAAGGCCAGCCGTGATCACCATCCCCCAGGACCTGCTCCCCCGCGACGGACACTTCGGCGCCGGGCCGTCGAAGGTGCGCCCCGAACAGCTCGCCGCCCTGGCCAGCCGCGGCGCGGACCTGCTCGGCGGCTCCCACCGCCAGGCCCCGGTGAAGCAGCTGGTGGCCAGCGTCCAGGAAGGCCTGACGGAGCTGCTGCGCCTGCCCGAGGGATACCAGGTGGTGCTCGGCAATGGCGGCGCCACCGCCTTCTGGAGCGTCGCCACCTTCGGGCTGGTGCGCGAGCGCGCCCAGCACCTGGTGCTCGGCGAGTTCAGCCGCAAGTTCTCCAAGCTCACCGCCGGCGCGCCCTTCCTGGCCGAGCCCGAGATCGTCGAGGTGCCCGCCGGGCAGGGCGCCCGCTGCCACGCCACGGCCGGTGTCGATGTCTATGCCTGGCCGCACAACGAGACCTCCACCGGCGTGATGCTGCCGGTGGAGCGCGTCGAGGGGGCCGACCAGGATGCCCTGGTGGTGGTCGACGCCACCAGCGGCGCCGCCGGCATCGACGTCGACCTTGACCAGTGCGACGTCTACTACTTCAGCCCCCAGAAGGGATTCGCCAGCGACGGCGGACTGTGGTTCGCGGTGATGAGCCCCGCCGCGATCGAGCGGGCCCGCCAGGTGGCCGCCACCGACAGGTGGATCCCCGACGTGCTGAGCCTCACCACCGCGATCGACAACTCCGCCAAGCACCAGACCTACAACACCCCGGCGATCTCGACACTGATCCTGATGGACGAGCAGATCCGCTGGATCAACGAGCAGGGCGGCCTGTCCTGGGCGAGCGCCCGCACCGCCGACTCCGCCGCCCGCCTCTACGAGTGGGCCGAGAAGACGCCGTGGGCGAGCCCCTTCGTCGGCGACCCGGCGCTGCGTTCGCAGGTGGTGGGCACCATCGACCTCGACGACCAGGTCGACGCCGAGCGGGTGATCGCGGAGCTGGCCGCCAATGGGGTGCTGGACGTCTTCGGCTACCGGGCCCTCAAGCGCAACCAGATCCGGGTGGGCATGTTCCCGGCGGTCGACCCGGACGACGTCACCCGGCTGACCCGCTGCGTGGAGCACGTGCTTTCCCAGCTCTGACCGAGGCGGCGCACAGGCTCCTGACAGGGTGCGGCGGTGGTCTTGGTCCATCACCGCAGGACCCCCGTTCCCGATGCCAGGAGAAGACCATGCAGTTCATCGACGCCACCAGCCCCGCCCTCGCCCTGACCCCTGCCGCCATCGCCTGGCTGCTCGGGGCGCGCCCGCTGGTCAGCCAGTCCGTGCGGGTGGGGCCTGACGGCTGCACCATCCGGGTGGTCGTCTGAGCCGGTGACAAGGCTGTACGTGGAAGGAATGAGGGACGGAGCCTGAGAGCCTCTGAGAAACTCTCAGACACTGCTAGGCTCCCTCTTGCTCGATCCCCCACACGCCCCACCCCGCTGCCGCATGCTGCGCAAGGAGACCCCGTGACCATCACCCGCCGCACCCTCTGCCTCTCCGCCGCTGGCGTCGCTGCCGTCGGCGTCATCCCGCTGACCAGCGCCGGCACCGCCGAGGCCGCCGCCACCGCGCGCATCACGGGCGACGTGAACGTGCGCGCCGCCGCGACCACGCGCAGCGCCTCGCTCGGCGTCGCCCGCAAGGGCGCCACGGTGGTCCTCGTCGGCCCGCGCAAGGGAGTCTGGCAGCCGGTGCGCCACCGCGGCCGGGTGGCCTACATCTCCTCGCGGTACATGACCACCAGCAACACGCCCTCCCGCCAGGTCACCTCTTCCGCCCCCGCCGCGGCCGTCGCCTCCACGGTGACCATGCCCTCGGGTGTGGTGGCCAATGGCACCAAGGTGGCCCGCGAGGTTGCCGCGAACTTCCCGCAGATCGCCACCATGTACGGCCGCCGCAATGAGGCCGGCAGCGACCACAACACCGGGCGCGCGGTCGACATCATGATCCCCGACTACAAGTCCAATGCCGCCCTGGGCCAGGCCATCGCCGAGCACCTGCGCGCCAATGCCTCGCGCCTGGGCATCACCTATGTGATCTGGAACCAGCAGATCTGGAGCGTGCAGCGCAGCCGCGAGGGCTGGCGCCGCATGCCGAACCGCGGCAGCGACAACGCCAACCACAAGAACCACGTGCACGTCAGCGTGCGCTGAGGCCCTTCCAGACCCCACCGCCAAGAGATCTCGGAAGATCCGGTCCCTCCAGGGGACCGGATCTTCCGAGATCCTTGTCGTCTGGCCTCGTCCACAGGCGCCGGAGGCCCGGAATCGTCGTCCACAGACGCCCGCTGGGATGACCCCAGCCGAGGCCGCAGCCACATGCTCCTGGCATGAACTTCGACCCGCTGCGCGAGAGCCTCCACCTCGCACGACACCAGGCGGGGGTCCTCACCCGCCAGCAGGCCCTCAGGTGCGGCCTGCCCCGCAAGCAGCTCCTGCGCCTGGTGGACCAGGGGCAGTGGCGACGTCTCGCTCCCGGGATCTACCTCACCCACCATGCGCAGGCAGACCTGAGGGCCCTGGGCTGGGGCGGCGTCCTGCTGGGAGGCGAGGGCAGCCAGGTGGCGGGCCGCGCGGCCCTGGCGCTGGCTGGCGTGGCGGGTGAACCTCCCGTGGTGGAGATCCTGTTGCCCGAGCATGTGCGCCGCGCCAACCAGCAGGTCTGGCAGTTCCGCCGAACCCTGCACCTGCCGCGCCCCAGGGGGAACCCGCCGCGCAGCCCCATCGAGGAGGCGGTGCTCGATGCCTGCGCGGCCGAGCCGGTGGCGGCGGAGGAGCTGGTCACGGCCGCCAGTCGGGCCGGCATGAGCCGCCGGGCCCTGCGGCGAGCCCTCGGCAGGCGCACGCGTTTTCCCCAGCGGATAGTGCTCGAAGACCTACTGGCCGAGAGCCAGGAAGGGCTGGAGAGCCCGCTGGAGGTGCGATACCTGCGCGATGTGGAGAGGGCACACCAGCTGCCGGCAGGCATTCGCCAAGTGGACGGGGAAGGCCAGCGACGCGACGTGGTCTATGAGCTGGGCCTGGTGGTCGAGCTGGACGGCCGGCTGGGGCACGAGGGCACTGGGGCCTTTCGTGACATGGCCAAGGACAATGCCGCTGCCCTGCGGGGCCTGCACCACCTGCGCTTCGGCTGGACCGACTGCGCCCACCGTCCTTGCGCCACGGCGCGTCAGGTCACCGAGGTGCTGTGGCGCCTCGGGTGGCAGGGTTCGCCCAGCCGCTGCCGCCGGTGCAGCTGACCACCACTGGGCACCCACCAAAAGACCTCGGAAGATCCGGTCCCTCCAGGGGACCAGATCTTCCGAGGTCTTTGTCGTTGCGTGCCGCTCAGTGCCGGGGTGCGGCGCTGGAGCCACCATCCTCGGGCAGGATCGGGTAGGGGGTGGCGGGGAGCTGACCCTGGGTGTCCAGCGGACGCGGGATCCTGCCGAGCTTCACCTCATCCTCGCCGCTGTAGCCGTGGTCATCGGGGCATGGAGGATCTGCAGCACTTGCTCGCCCACCAGCGGGCTGAACATCGACTGCAGGAAACCGACGGTTCGATGCAGGGCCAGTGCGTATTGTCGCGCCTGGGCTTCTTCGGTTCGACGACCACCGGTGGCTGGGAGAGTCGGTCAGCCATGGGGGTCCCTTCCTCGTGAACGGGTGGGAACCGCCAGAGGGTATCGCCCCAGGGCCTGCTCACCGTCCCAATCTGGTCGTTCCCCGGCGGGGAGGCGCCGTCAGCGGGTCCTCGGGCCAGGGGTGCTTCGGGTAGCGGCCGCGGTTCTCGGCGCGCACGCCCGGATAGGCATTGGTCCAGAAGCTGGCCAGGTCGTCGGTGATCGCCAGGGGGCGACGGGCGGGGCTGAGCAGGTGCAGCTGCACCGGGACGCGGCCGTCGATGACGGTGGGCGTGGCGAGCAGTCCGAAGCATTCCTGCAGCTTCACCGCCAGCACCACGCGCCCGTCGGGGTGTTCGGGGTAGTCGAGCCGCACGTGGGAGCCAGTGGGCACCTCGAGTCGTTCGGGGGCCAGTTCGTCGAGCCGGGTGGCGGCGGGCCAGGGCAACAGGCGACGCAGGGCGCTGGTGAGGTCGAGCTGTTCGGCGCGGGCACCGCGGGCGAGCCGGTCGAGTTCGGGGCCGAGCCACAGCTCGGCCGCCTCGAGCAGGGAATCGGCATCCATCGCCGGCCAGGGCTCGCCGAGGTGGTGGTGGAGCAGGGCCAGGCGTCGTCGCAGGGCCAGCGTGGGCTCGGGCCAGGTGAGCAGGCCGGGGCCGTCGAGGCCGAGCCCGTCGCGTCGCAGGGCCTCGACGACGGCGGTGCGCCCGTCCTCGGCGGTGGGGGCGACGGGGGTGCTGGACAGTTCGATGGCGCCGATCCGGTCGACGCGGCGGGCACTGACCTTGCCGCCGGTCCAAGCGGCCTGGGTCTCGCTGACGCGCAGCGGCGCGGCGACCTGTTCGGCGAGTTCCTGCGTGATGGGGGCCGCGGCACGGATCACCGCGCCCGATCCGTCGCTGGTGTGTGCCAGGCCCACCTCGGCGACGGCCAGCCAGTCCACCCCGGCGGTGGCCAGGTGGCTGCCGCGGGGCAGGAGGGCGCCGGTGCCGGAGGCGAGCAGCCAGGAGCCGCCGCGCTCCCCCTGGTCGCGACGCCGCGCGATCCGGTCGGGGTGGGCCAGGGCGACGACCAGCCCGAGGGCCTGGGCCCGGTCGGTGGGTGCCGCGACGTCGAGCGGGAGTCCGTGGGAGCGTTCGGCGACCTGCTGCAGGCGGTCGGCCTCGTGGCGCCACCGCTGCCCGGCGGGGGTGCGGGAGCTGGAGCTGGAGCTGGAGCCTCGCAGCTGGGCCTCCAGGTCTGCGCCGGGAGCGCGTTCGTCGCCAGCCAGCATGGCGACGACCTCGGCGGCGAAGCGGGCCCCGACCAGGGGTGATGCGTCGAACAGGGCGCGGGCGAGCCGGGGCTCGGCGGGGACGGCGGCCATCTGGCGGCCGCGGTGGGTGGCGCGTCCGTCGGCGTCGACGGCGCCCAGGGCCTGCAGGGTGGCGACGGCCGAGGCGAGCGAGGCTGCCGGGGGTGCGTCGGGCAGGGCCATGCCCTCGCCGCCGGGGGCGCCCCAGCAGGCCAGGGTGAGGGCGGCGCCGGTGAGGTCGGCGGTGGCAACCTCGGGGGTGGTGAAGGGGCGCATCCGGGGCCAGTCGGACTCGGGGAAGACGCGCACGGCCAAGCCAGGGCCGAGGCGGGCGGCGCGTCCGGCGCGCTGGTCGGCCGAGGCGCGGGACTCGCTGACGGTGACCAGGCCGCCCATGTCGCGGCCGCTGTCGTGGCGCTGTTCCCGGGAGAGTCCTGCGTCGATGACGATCCGCACTCCGGGCACGGTCAGTGAGCTCTCGGCGACGGCGGTGGCGACGACGACCCGGCGTCCGGCGCAGTCGCTCCCGGCACCGGAGAGCACCGCGTCCTGGCTGCGGGCGTCCATCGCGCCGTAGAGGGCGGCGGCGTCGATCCCCTTGCCGCGCAGGCGCTCGGCGACGGCCTCGGCCTCCCGTGCGCCGGGGACGAAGACCAGGGCGTCACCCTCGTCGTGGCTGGCCAGGGCGCGCACGGTGGTGGCGGCCAGGTGGTCGAGGAAGCCGGGGGTGACGCCGCGCGCGTCGAGGCGTCGGGTGCCGGGCGGGGTGGGGGCCCATTGCACCTGGAGCGGGTGCAGGTCGGCGGCGACGGACACCACCGGCGCGGGCTCGTCGTCGCCGAGCAGGCCGGCCCAGCGTGGGGCGTCGAGGGTGGCCGACATGACGACCACCACCAGGTCGGGGCGCAGCTCGCGCAGTTCGCGCACCATCGCGAAGCACAGGTCGGAGTCGAGGGAGCGTTCGTGCACCTCGTCGAGGACGACGGCACCGATGCCGTCGAGGGCTGGGTCGGACAGCAGCCGTCGCACCAGCAGACCGGTGGTGACGAACTCGACGCGGGTGGCGGCCGAGGCTCGGTGCTCGCCGCGCACGCTGTAGCCGACGGCCTCGCCCAGCCGTGATCCGGACAGCCCCGCCAGGCGACGGGCGGCGGCGCGGGCGGCGATCCGTCGTGGCTGGGTGACCACGACGCGGCCGGCCCCGGAATCCCGGAGCTCGGAATCCAGCCGCTCGGCATCCAGTAGTTCGGCGACCAGCGGCGGCACCAGCGTGGTCTTGCCGGTGCCGGGCGGCGCCTGCACCACCGCCACCCGGCCGTCGCGCAGCACCGACTCCAGCTCGTCGCGGACGGCGGCGACGGGCAGTCCGGCACCGATGCGCTGCAGGTCGAAGGGCATGGGGACCATCATCCCACCGGGGCAGGCAGGTCTTCGGCACAGTCGATAGCGTGGAGCCATGGACACCCCCAGCCAGACCAAGGCCCTGCTCACCGGCTACCTCGACAGCGTGCGCGAGGCGGTGCTGTGGAAGGTCGACGGACTGGACGAGCCGGCCCTGCGCGAGCCCTACACCCCCACCGGCACCAACCTGCTGGGACTGGTGAAGCACCTGGCCGCGGTCGAGTACGGCTACTTCCAGGTGAGCTTCGGCCGTCCCTACCCCGACCTGCCGCACCTGCGTGCCGATGCCGACCGGATGAGTGACTTCTACGCCACCGCCGAGGAGTCCGCCGACCAGGTCGTCCGGACCTACCGCGACGCGATCGCCGCCTCCCGCCAGACCTGCGAGGAGCTGCAGCTGGATGCCGTGGCGCGGGTGCCGTGGCGCACCGAGCCGATGACGCTGGAGCAGGTCCTGTTGCACGTCACTGTCGAGACCGCCCGTCATGCCGGCCATGCCGACATCGTGCGCGAGCAGGTCGACGGGATGGCCGGGCTGAATGCCGCCAACGGCAACCTGTCGGGCCCGGGCGCGCCGCGCGACGGCGACCCCTTCTGGGACGAACACCTGATGCACCTGCGCACCCTGGCCAAGCAGGCCGCGGTCGGTGGGCTGGGCACCGGGACCAAGGAGGAACAGTGAGCATCCGGCTGGCGGTCTTCGACCTGGACCAGACCCTGCTGCTGACCGGGCACCGGATCACCGACCGGGCCGCGGCGCAGGTGCGGGCGCTGGTGGCTGACGGGCTGCCCGTCGCACTGGCCAGTGCCCGGCTGGACGAGTCGATGACGGTGGTCAACGAGGCGATCGGCGTGCCACTGCCGCGAATCAGCTACAACGGCGCCCTGACGCGCGGCGCAGACGGCAGCACCGTCCACGAGGTGGGCTTCACCGTCAGCGACGAGCTGGCCGAAGCGCTGGCGGCCATGACCCGCCCCGGGCCCGACGGGCAGGGCGCGATCAATGTCTACGTCAGCGACGGCCGCTGGCTGGCCCACGGCCGGGCCGAGGCGATCGACCGCGAGGAGCGCGACACCTGGTGCACCGCGACCGTGCGCACCGACTCCGTCGAGGCCGATTCCCTGGTGGGGCTGGAGTGCCGCAAGATCCTCGTCGAGGGCCCCGACAGCCACCTCGCTGCGCTGGAGCGGGCCGTGGCCGGCATCGAGGGGCTCAACCTGACCCATTCGGGCATGGGCCTGCACGACATCTGGCCGGCCGCCTCGGGCAAGGCCAATGCGCTGGCTGCGCTGTGCGAGCACCTGGGCCTGGGCGCCGACCAGGTGCTGGCGGCGGGCGACTCGGCCACCGACGTGCCGATGCTCCGCTGGGCCGGCACCAGCATCGCCGTGCAGCCGTGCGCGCCGGCCGTGGTCGGGGCGGCGACGCACCGGGTGGAGGGCGCCGGCAGCGATGACCTGTTCGCGCTGGTGCGCGAGCTGGCGGGGCTGGCACCCGTCGCGGACCTGTCACGCTGAGCGCGCAAGCCCTCCACCATCGGGCCCCGGCTGGCTAACGTGGAGGGTGACGAACCTCGAAGGAAGGCAGCATCCATGGCCAGCAAGAAGACCAAGCGCGTCGGCATCCTCACCGCCGGTGGCGACGCCCCGGGCCTGAACTCGGCGATCCGCGGCTTCGGCAAGGCGGCCATCGGCAACCACGGCATGGAGCTGGTGGGTTTCCGCGACGGCATGCGCGGGCTGGCCGAGAACCGCACCGTCGAGCTGGACGGCTCGGCGCTGTCGGGAATCCTGACCGTCGGCGGCACCATCCTGGGCACCAGCCGCGACAAGGTGCACCGCATGGTGGTCGACGGCGAGCAGCGCGACATGATCCCGACGATCGTGGAGAACTACGAGAAGAACAAGCTCGACGCGCTGGTCTGCCTGGGTGGCGGCGGCACCGCCAAGAATGCGAATCGCCTGCTCAAGGCCGGCCTGAACGTGATCCACCTGCCCAAAACCATCGACAACGACATCGTCGAGACCGACGACTCCTTCGGTTTCGAGACGGCGCTGGAGATCGCCACCGAGGCCGTCGACCGGCTGCACTCCACCGCCCACAGCCACCACCGCATCATCGTGGCCGAGATCATGGGCCACCGCGCCGGCTGGCTGGCGCTCGGCTCGGGCATCGCCGGCGGCGCCGACATCATCCTGCTGCCCGAGATCCCCTACACCATCGACTCCATCGCCGCCACGATCGAGCAGCGCGTCCAGCGCGGCTCCACCTTCAGCGTCGTGGCCGTCGCGGAGGGCGCCCGGACCGTCGCCGATGCCGCCGAGATCGCCGCCGCGGAGGCCCTGGTGCGCGAGGCGGACACCGACGCTGGACGGGTCGCCGCCAAGAACCACAAGAAGGCGGTGGAGGCCAAGCATCGCGACAACACGATCACCCTCGCGCACGACCTGGAGGCCGCCACCGGCCTGGAGTCGCGCGTGTCGATCCTGGGTTATGTGCAGCGTGGCGGCACTCCCTGCTCCCACGACCGGCTGCTGGCCACCCGCCTGGGTACCGCCGGTGCCGATGCGGTGGCCCGCGGCGAGTTCGGCGTGATGGTCGGCACCCAGGGCCAGCGCGTGGTGCAGGTACCGCTGGACAAGGTGGCAGGCAAGGTGAAGTACGTCCCCACCGACCACGACTGGATCACCGCCGCCCGCCAGGTGGGCACCGGCCTGGGCGACTGAGGGCCCTGCCGAGGGATGCGCAGACCGCTCGACTTCTGGGCCCGCTGGGGAATCCGCAAGCAGCTCACCGCCGTCGCCGTGACCATGGTGGCGGTGCCGCTGCTGGTGGGCATCCTGGTGCTGGCGAACCTGCTCACCAATTCACTGGCAAATGCCCAGTCGACGGCGGCCCACGAGGTCGCCCACCGCACCGCCATGCACGTCGCGGCCTACGGCGGTGACTCACTGCCCGGTGAGCTGGTGCTCGACGAGGGCTTCCGGGCGCAGGTGCTCGACAGCGACGGCAAGGTGCTGTGGACCTCGCACCTGCGCTACCGCACCCCGTTGAGCTCGGCGCGCCCGGTGCCCGGCGAGGTGGTGGAGCAGGGCAAGGTCACCTGGTGGGGCCCGGGTGACCGCAACGAACACCGTGACCTGGTCGTCGCCCAAGGGGTGAAGCACGACGGGGACTACTACGTCGCCGTGGTGGCCACCTCGCAGGAGGAGCAGCACAGCGCGGTCACCCTCACTGTGGCGCTGCTGCTGGCGGCGGTCCCGCTGGCGATGCTGCTGGCCGGCCTGACCGCCTGGTGGGTCGCGGGTAGGGCGTTGCGGACCGTGGACGAGATCAACCAGCGGGTGGAGGGCATCACCTCCAGCACCCTCGACGAGCGGGTGCCGGTGCCGCCCAGCCAGGACGAGGTGCGCGACTTGGCGTTGACGATGAACCAGATGCTGGGCCGCCTGGAACATGCCCAGCACATCCAGCAGCACTTCATCTCCGACGCCAGCCACGAGTTGCGCTCGCCGCTGGCGAGCCTGGCGGGGGCGCTGGAGATCGCCACCATGGAGGACAGCCTGGACACCTGGCGGGAGATGGGCCCGCTGATGCGCGATGAGACGGCGCGGCTCAACCAGCTGGTCCAGGGGCTGTTGGAGCTCTCCCGGGGCGATGACGGCGGGACGCGGCTGTCCCTGACCGAGGTGGACCTTGACGACCTGGCGGTCCAGGAGGCGGCCCGGCTGCGCAGCTCCTTCGACCTCGAGGTGAGCACGGCGATCACGGCGCGGCGCGTGCGGGCCGATCCGGCGAAGCTGGGGCAGGTGCTGCGCAACCTGTGCGACAACGCCGCCCGGCATGCGAAGTCCCGCATCGAGGTGGGGCTGGGTGAGGGCGCCGACGGCGGTGTGTTGTTGTGGGTCTCCGATGACGGCAATGGTGTGGCGCCGGGCGATCGGGAGCGCGTCTTCCAGCGCTTCGTGCGCCTGGAGGAGTCCCGTTCGCGTGACGAGGGCGGCTCAGGCCTGGGGCTGGCGATCGTGAACCAGCTGGTCACCGCCCACGGCGGGCGCGTCCGGGTCACCGACTCGCAGTGGGGCGGGGCGCGTTTCGAGGTGTGGCTGCCGGCCGCTGACTGAGCGGGGCCCGGTCTCGGCCACCTGCTGCATGGCCCGGGCGAGGCGGGTGAGCAGTTCGCGGCGCTCGTTGTCGGCCAGCCGCGCCTTCTCGCGGTCCTGCTTGCGGCGGCGCCGCACCTCGGCGACGGCGATGACGGTGGCGAACAGGACGGGCTTGACCTGCCTCTCGTGGTCGAGGATCCAGACCAGCCAGGCGGGCAGGGTGAAGTCGGGGATCCAGGACAGGTCGACGTGCGGCCACGGGATGCTGGGCCAGTCGATGTCGGGCCACGGGATGCCCGGCCAGTCGATGTCGGGCCAGGGGATCGGCGGCAGGCTGATGTCGGGCAGCAGGCCGAGCAGCCAGGCCAGCAGCGGGGCGATGAGCCACTTCAGCAAGGCGCCCAGGCCCAGCAGCGGGACCAGGACACCGACGACGGCGGTGAGCACGTCGAGTGCCGCATAGCGCCAGGGGTGCTGGCGCTCCTTCTCCAGCCGCACCGCGGCCGGAGAGCCGGGCTCGGGGTCCATGTCCACCTCGCGCCCAACTCCCTTGAGGGTGACGCGACGCACGCGTCCGGTGCGGGTGCGGCGCAGCCACAGGCTTTCGGGCACGTCGTCGTCGCGGATCGTGCCGGTGGTGTCCACCTCGGTGCCCGACAGGACCTCGTCGCCGTCGCGCAGCAGTCGCACGTGCGTGGTCAGGCGTCCGCTGCACTCGGCGACGTAGTCGTGGCCGCCGACGCGGAGGGTGAAGGTCTGGCTGGGCTGGTTCATCGCCACCCACCCTGCCAGCGGCAGTGCTCAGCTGCTGTCGGCCGTCTGGCGGACAGGGCTTGGCCGATGGATGGGCCGGGCGCCTCCACCGGACCGGAGACGATCACCCCGCGACGGTCACCCGTAGTGGTAGCGACAGGCGGCGATGCGAACCTCGTCGTCGGCGATCTTGTAGACCAGGCGGTGCTCGTCGGTGATGCGCCGTGACCAGTAGCCGGCGAAGTCGTGCTTGAGCGCCTCGGGCTTGCCGATGCCCTCATTCCCGTTGCGGGCCACATCGGCGAGCAGGGTGTTGATCCTCTTCAGCACCTTGCGGTCCTGGGCCTGCCACCACAGGTAGTCCTGCCAGGCATTCTCGCTCCACACGAGCAGCACGTCAGTCGTCCTCCAGCAGGCCGTGGGACCTGCCGCGTCCAGCCTCCAGCTCCTCCATGGAGTCGAGGAGGCGGCGGGCATTGGCCGGCGAGCGCATCAGGTAGGCGGTCTCGCGCAGCGACTCGTAGTCGGCCAGGGAGACGATCACCACCGGCTCGTGCCCTGCGCGGGTGATGACCATCTCCTCGCGGTCGTCCACGACGCGGTCCAGGACTTCGGCATAGCGGGCGCGTGACTCGGAGTAGGTCATGGTCTTCATGACCCTATTGTACAGAATCCTGTACAGCTAGGTGCCGGTGACGGCCCGTCAGTCGGTGGCGAGCCGGTAGCCGACGCCGCGCACGGTCTGGATGGAGTTCTCACCGAAGGGCGCGTCGATCTTCTTGCGCAGGTAGCCGACGTAGACCTCGACCACATTGGGGTCGCCGTCATGGCTGCTGCCCCACACGCCGTCGAGGATCTGGGCCTTGGTGACCACGGCACCCTTCTGCTGCATCAGGTAGGCCAGCAGGTTGAACTCGCGCGGCGTCAGGTCGATGGCGCGGTCACCGCGCTTGACCAGGTGCGTGGCCGGGTCGAGCACCAGTCCCTTGGCGGTGAG
This sequence comes from Luteococcus sediminum, assembly GCF_054783495.1. Taxonomy (NCBI): domain Bacteria; kingdom Bacillati; phylum Actinomycetota; class Actinomycetes; order Propionibacteriales; family Propionibacteriaceae; genus Luteococcus; species Luteococcus sediminum. The sequence continues at coordinate 77,489 of NZ_BAAGQL010000009.1, forward strand.
CTGGGTGGGGCGCTCGTGGCCCCCGCGACGGGCCAGCGCCCGCAGGCGGGCATTGAGCACCACGAAGCTGAAGGGCTTGGTGAGGTAGTCGTCGGCACCCAGGTCGAAGGCATCGGCCTGGTCCCACTCGCCATCCTTGGCGGTGAGCATCAGCACCGGCGTCCACACCTCGTGGCTGCGCATCTGCTTGAGCACGTCGTAGCCGTTGAGGCCGGGCAGCATGATGTCGAGGATGACGACGTCGTACTCGCCGTGGATCGCCTTGAGGCAGCCCTCCTTGCCGTCGCGGGCGACGTCGACCACGTGCCCCTCGGCGGTGAGCCCGCGGCGCGTCACCTCGGCCAGTGAGCGGTCGTCCTCCACCAGCAACAGCCTCACCGTCGTCCTCCTGCCTCGAGGGCCCCGCACTGGGCCACGTCGTCCGGATGATGTTCAGCATAGGCCCGGGCGACGGACGGCAGGACTCCGCCCACGCCTGCCTGGGCTCAGTTGATCGGGCTGTTCCCCAGTTCGACGGTGCCGCTGGCGGTCTGGCCCTGCGCGTCGAGCCATTCCAGCTCCACCAGGTCGCCGGGCTGGTGGGTGGCCAGCACCTCCGTCAGGGCCGCATGCGAGTCGATGGTGGCCCCGTCGAGGGACAGCAGCACGCTGCCGGCGACCAGACCGGCCTTGGCTGCGGGCCCGTCGGCCACCACGGAGGCCACCCGCACCGTCGACTGCCGGGTGGTGATGGTGATGCCCAGGTAGGCATTGGCGCCGATGCGCACCGTGCCGGACTCCTTGCCCTGCTGGATCTGCTCGATGATGCCCCTGACGCGCTCGATCGGCACGGCATAGCTGGCGATGGTGGCGTCGTGGGTGTTGATGCCGCCGGCGGCCTGGCTGCCGGCGGTGGTCATGCCGACCACCTCGCCCTCGTCGTCGAACATCGGGCCGCCCGAGTCGCCCGGCTGGGCCTGGGCGGTGGTGCGGATGACATTGGTCAGCCGCTCGCTGCCCGACGGCGAGGACGCGTTGTTGACGGTGACGGTGGCATCCAGCTGGGTGACCCGGCCAGTGGCCGCGGTGAGGAAGCCCTGGCCGTTGGCATTGCCGACGGCGGTCACCTGGTCGCCGCTGGCCAGTTCGTCGTCGTCGAGCTTGACCGTCTCCAGGCCGCTGGCGTCCTGGAGCTGCAGCAGGGCGACATCGGAGCTGGCGTCGTGGCCGAGCACCGTGGCGGTGTACTGCTGGCCGGTGGCGGCGACGGTGACCTGCACCCGGGTACTGGACTGCACCACGTGGTAGTTGGTGAGCACCTTGCCGTCGGGACTGACCACCATTCCGGTGCCGGCGCCCCGGGCATTGTTGCTGCCGGCCTCGATCAGCACCACGCCCCGCGACTGGTCGGCGCCAACCTGCGACTGGCGGGCCCGACCGGTCTGGGAGGGCTGCAGGGTGGGCTCTGTCTGGGAGGGCTGCAGGGTTGGCGCCTGCTGGCTGGGCTCCTGTCGGGTGGCGGGTGCGGTCGCCCGCTGCTCGGCCACCCGCTGGTTGGCCAGGTGCAGGACGGCCGGCCCGGCGACGCCTGCGCCCAGCATCGCGCCGATGGCGAGCCCGGTGAGCAGACCGCGGGTGGTGCTGCGGCGGGGCGCCTCGACGGCGGCCGGGGCGGCAGCAGGCACGATGTCGGTGAGCTCGGTGGGCTGCGCGGGAATCTGCTGGGTGTGCTCGAGCGGGATCACCTGCGTGTCCTCGACGGGCACCCCCTGCGCCTCGGGCCGCGGCTGGGCCGGCACGGGTGCCGACGCGTCCGTGACGGCCTGACCGGTCTGGTCGCCGGTGGTCTCGTGGCGCTGCCAGAACCAGTCGTCGGACCCGGGGGCGTCCCATCCCTGGCTGTCGCTGTTCATGCCTGCCAGTCAACGTCGAAAATCTTGGAAAACCCACTGTGCAGGCTGTGGGAAGCCTGTGAGCCGAGCCGAGCCGAGCCGCGCCGGCCCCCGGGGGCAGTTGCCGGCCGCTGGAAGAATGGCCCTCATGATTGTTCGGCCCCCTGCCACCCGATGGGTGCGTCCCCTGCTGATGGCCGTCGCCAGCGGCGTGGCGACGCTGGGCTGCTGGGCCTTCTTCGTCGACACCGAGCAGGGCCAGCGCATCGACACCCTCAGCTACCTGGGCGCGCAGATCGGCACCGAACGTGTCACCCCCACCTTCGAGTCGATCCTCGAGGTGGTCAGCGTGAGCGGACTGGCGCTGGTGATGGTGGCCGTCGCCCTCACCGCCCTGCTGCGGCGCCGCTGGCTGCTGGCGCTGGAGGCTGCCGTGGTGGTGGCCGCCGCCAACATCTCCACCCGGGTGCTCAAGTACCACGTGCTTGACCGGCCACTGCTGGTCGACTGGGAAGGGCTGCACCACAACACCTACCCCAGCGGGCACACGACGGCGGCCGCCTCCGCCATGGTCGCGGCCCTGCTCGTCGCACCGCGGGTGCTGCGCAGCCTGGTCGCGGTGATCGGAGCGACGGTGATGGTGGTCTTCGGCTACGGGACGCTGGCCGCCCGGTGGCACCGTCCCTCCGACGTGGTGGGCGCCTTCCTGGTCTGCTTCACCTGGGCCTTCGCGGCGCTGGCCGTCTCGGGGCTGCGGGAACGCCTGCTGCTGTCGCGCCTGCCGCGCCCGCGGCTGCGCCCGGCCTCGCGCGTGGTGCCCACCCTGATGCTGCTGGCCGGCGCCTTCGCCCTGGCCGTCGCGGGGCTGTGCGCGCACCGGGTGTGGGACATCACCGGGATCTTCGTCACCACCCGCGCCGAGCAGCTCACCAGCTACCTGGGCGGTGCGGCGGGCATCTGCGGCGTCGCCTTCACCGGCATGGGCCTGCTGCTGCGCGGGGTGCAGAAGACAGACCTGCTTGCCGAAGACGCCGGCCGGGTGTGACGTGCTCTGGACGGGGGCTGGAGACATCGTCTGGGCCGGCATCTGTCCAGACGAAACAGATCCGCCACTGGTCGATGATCCGGATGCTGTGTTGCCCGGCGCGATTGCCACGCGGCGGTTCCCGGGCGGGACACGCCAGTCGTGGATGAATTCGGCAGCATCACAGGACCGCCAGCTTGCGCAAGGCCGTGCTCGATGCGGGGTTCACACTTCTTGACCCGTCGTCGGGACCACAGCGCCTCGGTTGCCTGACCCCGGAACAACCTGATCGCACGTGAGTATGGTGCGTTGACTCCAAGGATCGTGAGTGATGAGGGAAAGCTCCTGCCGTGCGTGACATCGATCCTCTGCCGAGAGGCGATCGTTCTCAGGAATGATTGATATGCGTACGTATTGACGTACGCTAAAGGCATGACTGCTGTTTCTGCCACCTCCGCTCGAGCGAACCTGTACCGGCTCATCGACCAGGTCAACGAGGAGTCCGAACCGCTGACCATCACCGGCCAGCGGGGCAACGCCGTGCTCGTCGGCGAGGACGACTGGCGAGCGATCCAGGAGACGATCTACCTGGAGTCCGTTCCCGGTCTGGCAGCCTCGATCCGCGAGGCACGCGACGAGGGCATCGAGGCAGGCTCGGAAGAGCTCGACTGGTGAGCACCTGGCGGATCGTCTACTCGCGGCAGGCGCAGAAGGACGCCAAGAAGCTCGCAACCTCGGGACTGAAGCAGAAGGCGAAGGCACTGCTCGACGTGATTGCCGAGGATCCCTTCGCGACACCGCCACGCTACGAGAAGCTCGTCGGAGACCTCGCCGGCTGCTACTCGCGGCGGATCAACATCCAACACCGTCTCGTCTACGAAGTGCTCCCGGATGAGCACGTCGTGCACGTGCTGCGCATGTGGACCCACTACGAGTGACGCACTGAACTGCCGCGATCACCAGTCACTCAATCCCCGCTCCCACCTGACCAACTGCGCCCACACATCCGCTCGCTGCAGAAGCTGCCACACGGTCGGAGCCTTGGCCTCGACGTAGGCCTGCCGGTCCGTCGCCAGAAGGTGGCTGTGCTCGCGCTTCACCGCGGCGCATCGATCGGCTTGGTCCGCATGGGACCGCAAGTAGTCGCGAAACAGGAGGGCTGCTTGCTCGTCGAAGCTGCCGATCTTGCGCACATGAATATGTGTTCTCGCATCGCCGGGACGGAAGCTCTCGGAAGTAGCGCTTGGTGAGCTCTGGGTGGTCGCGGCGCCACTCGAAGCCGCAGCTCTCGATCCCGGGCCCGTAATCACTGATGGCTGCGAGATCAGCCACGCTGATCTGCACGTCGATGATCGGCTTCCCGACCAGGTCTGGGACGGCGGTGGATCCGATGTGGTCGATTCGCGTGGTCTGGTGGCCGAGAGCCTGTCGGAGCGGGCCGCCCCCTTCATTCGGTCCGGTCGCTCTGTGAGTCGTAGGTTTCGATTTGATGGGTGCACTGCCGAGCGTACTCGGCCGGGGGTAGGTAGCCGAGCGATGAGTGCCGACGCTGATGGTTGTACTCGGTCTTCCAGTCGCCGATCACGACCTGAGCGTGCAGCAGTGAGTAGAAGCTGTTGATGTTGAGGCACTCGTCGCGGAGGCGACTGTTGAACGATTCGACGTATCCGTTGTGCCAGGGCGAACCGGGCGGAATGTAAAACAGGCCGGTGCGGGTACCCGCCCAGTCGGCCATCGCGTCGCTGATGAACTCGGGCCCGTCGCCGTCCGCGGAGCACACCCGGTGCTCCGCGGACGGCGACGAGCTCTTCGAGGTGGGCGGTGAGCCGGTCGGCGGTGATCGACCGCTCCACGAGCCCGCCGATGCATTCGCGGGTGTGCTCGTCGACGATGGAGCAGATCTTGATCGGGCAGCCCCGCTCGTCGGCGTCGAACTGGAAGTCCACCGCCCATACGAGGTTCGGTGCGACCGCCGCCGGGGCGTCGACGGTCGAGGATCCGACACGCTTGCGGCGTCGCCGCTGCGGGACGCGGAGGCCTTCGGCTCGCCAGAGGCGTTGGATCTTCTTGTGGTTCACCGCCCAGCCCTCACCCCGGGCGTCGTGATACGCCCGCCGGTACCCGTAGCGGGGATGCTTGTTCGCCCACGCGCGCAGTCAGTCTCGCAACGCGCGATCAGGGTCGGCGACCGTGTCGCCCTTGAGCGGGCGACGGTACGCGGACCTGCTCAGCCCGGCCAGACGGCACGCCATCCGCTCGCTCACCTGCAGTGTCCTGATCAGGTGCGAGACGGCGGCGCGGCGCCTGCCCGGGCCTAGAAGTTTCCCTCGGCCAGCTCCTTGAGCGCGGCCTTCTCCAGCTCCGCTTCGGCCAGCAATCGCTTGAGCGTGGCGTTCTGCTTCTCCAGCTCCTTGAGATGCTTCGCGTCGTCGGCCTTCAGTCCGCCGTACTGGTTACGCCACCGGTAATACGTCTGCTCGGATATCCCAAGCTCCCGACACACCGCGGCGATGTCGCTGCCGTCGGCGAGCATCCTGTCGGCCTGCCCGAGCTTGCGGACGACCTGCTCCGGGGTGTGACGCTTCCTGATGTTCGACATGATCTGACCAGTCTCCCTGCCCGCAACCACGGGCGACAGGACGACTCCCAGAACCACCAGACCTACAAAACGGGGTCAGCCCACTCGGCCTGCCGCCCTTGCGCCCTCGCGCTCGGGCAGCAGCAAGACCCGCGTGGGTGCGGGCACTTATCTGTACTCGAGTCGCTCGAATATAGGCTGTGACAAGCGTCAATACCTACTTTGACTCGTTGACATCAGCTGAGNCGCCATGTGCCCGTCGGGCATGTCAGTCTGGCCGTCCATGAAGTTGCGCAGGGACTCCGGGACGGGGAGCCCTGCCCGCACCATCCGACAGCCGAAATGCTTGGCGTAGTAGCGGGCCAGGTTCAGGGTCGGCTCTTGCCAGTCAACCCCAAAGACTTCAGCGAACGACACGCCAGGCGAGATACGCACCCAGTACTTGCTCAGGTACTCGGCATAGGTGTCATAGGCCCTGTCGAACGGCTGAGACCGCGCGTTGTTGCACTGGTTACACAACGATTTGGGAAACTTGACGACGCCGTGACGGTCGCGCGTGATGCCGCTCTTCCCCCTGATCTCCTTCCAGTTGCCTTCCCGGTCACCCCAGATCAGCGAATCATCGCCCATCAACCGAGCAAGGTCAGTGCGCTTGAACTTGTGCTCCCCGGTGGTCGCGGGCCGGGCCTGGCACCACCAGCAGAGACCGTTGGGTGCGAGTCTGAGGTGGTCGAACATATCCGCCTCGCCCACAGGCAAGGGCTCTGGCAACTCGTGAGGCATAACCCATTGTCGTCTGGTCTTGGCTCCGACCCTTATGGACACGCGGATGCTTCCGGCGCGTAAGCGTTCCTGGCGCTCAGCGCGTCGTAGAGCGTCTGTCGGCTCACCCCGGCATCTCGCGCCACCTTCGCCACCGGCACTCCGGTCTCGACCCTTTGCCGCGCCTGCTCGATCTGCTCGGGGGTGAGGCGGCGTGCCCGACCCTTATAGACACCGCGCTGCTTGGCCAGGGCAATCCCCTCGGCCTGCCGGGCACTTATCTGTACTCGAGTCGCTCGAATATAGGCTGTGACAAGCGTCAATACCTACTTTGACTCGTTGACATCAGCTGAGGCACATGGGCGACAAGCGTCGACGATCCAGGGGTGATCAACGGTAGTGGCTGGGCCTCGAGTGGTGACGAGCCAAGGGGGCAGGAGGCTGCCGCTTGCGATCGATCAAGGTTTGAGGGTCTTTGATCGTCGGTAGAGCGTGGCTCGGGACATGCCAAGGTCTCGAGCGACTTGTGCTGCTGGGTCTCCGCCTTCGATGAGGCGCAGCGCGCTGCGAACTTTGCTGTCGGTGATTCTTCGTGGTCGGCCGCCGAGGTCTTGGCCGGCTTCGCGTCGTTTGTTGATGGAATCGGTGACACGTTCGCGTTTGATCTCATGCTCCATCTGGGCGAGTGCGGCCATGATCGTGAACAGCATCGATCCCGTTGGAGTGGCGGTGTCGACGTCGCCTCCACCAAGGTTCAGCACACGTAGTCCAGCACCACGGCTGCTGAGCTTGTTGGCCAGGGCCAGCATGTTCTGGGTGGAACGTCCCAACCGATCCAAGGTGGTGATCACCAAGGTGTCGCCCTCTATCAAAGCTCTGATGGCCCGATCAAACTGTGGGCGTGATGCTCGAACCCCTGACACGCCTCGGTCGATGTAGAGATCATCGTGGCGGACACCGGCCGCAAGGAGGTCAACCTCTTGACGGTCGGTCGACTGCTGTCTTGTGGAGACTCGCGCGTAGCCAATCAGTTTCACCACGACGTCCTCTCGTGGTGTCTCATAACTAACGTTGAGTACCTCGATGTGGCCAATCGGTTGCGAGACATAGTTACGAGACTACCGGGGTGTCCGGGTCGTTCTGGTTTCACGCAGGAAACCATGGGGACGGCGGGGTGACGTGCAGACGGCTGTGAGACGTCTCGTATCCCTAGAGATACAAGACACATCGATCTCCAGACAGCCGGACGCTGTTGACCCGCGGCAGCGCAATGCTCCAGGGAGGCAAGTGGCTCAACGCTCGTCCAGCAGGCTCCCGGCCAAGAGGCCGGGCTACGACGCAGAGCCGCAAGCCTTGACCGATCAGCCCTTGACGGTCTCAACCGACACAGGCATCCATGCGCCGCCCGAGTACCTGAGGAACACCACGGACAGCATGGTCCATCAGATCGTCACGCCTCCCACACGGTGAGGCGCCAGGAGCGCAACTCACATCGGAACCAGTACTCTACGGTCGTGATCTCAGCCGGTTCGGCGAATCAAGATTGAGGCCGCAGACGTATCAGTTGCTGTTACCACCATGAAGCTCGAAGTGTTCAGCGCGAATGTGTTTCAAACCGACTTTAGATGTGTCATGATCACATCACCTCAATACTTCCATCGCCCATGAGCGTTCAGAAAAAGGAAATCCTGTGAGAACACTGAAGAGCATCGTTGTCTTGGCACTCGTCGCCGGCCTTGCTGTGGGTGGCGCTGACGTGGCAAGGGCGGATCCGTCTGAGGATCCGGTAGATCAAACTCTGCAGGCAATCGAGGATGTGAGTCCTGAGCTTCTCGACGGTGCGATCAACCTCGCGCCAGAGGAAGGAGGGGATACGGCTATTGAGGCCGACATCGAGGATGTTCAGATCACCGTGCCGACGGACCCCTCCGATCCACTCACATTCGAATCGGACGAAGGAGACGTTGGAATCGTGCTGCCCGCGTCTGCGGAAGCCTCGGACGCTGTTGCTGCACGCGATGGAGTCGTCGTGTTCGATAACAACGATGGGTCAACGACTACGCCTATCGTGCGCGAAGACGGAACCCTCCAGATCAACACGGTGATCCAGTCACCGGAGGCTCCGGTCGCCTACTCCTATCAGATCGATCTCCCAGTGGGAACTACCATCCAACGTGACGGCGAGAGCTTGTTCTTCCTGAACGGCGACACGCTCGTCGGCGGACTCGCGCCAGCATGGGCCGAAGACGCCAATGGCCAAGCGGTCCCAACCTGATACGAAGTCGATGGAAACACTGTCACTCAGATCGTGGAACACGACGCCACATTCACCTATCCCGTCGTGGCAGACCCATGGCTTGGCAAGAACCTGTTCGCCTACGTACGCAACAACGTCCGGGCCCCATTCAACAAGAAGCCGGTCTACACGATGGAGCTCTCGGGGTGGGGACAGCTGATCTATCGAGGCAGCGCAGCTCTCGGTCTCGTCGCACCGGGAGGGAGTGGCCTCCCGGTGACTGCTCTCGGCTATAAGATCATGACGAACAACGGCTGGTCGGAAGTCATCGCCCGTCAACCACGAGCCAACACGACCTCGGTGAAACAACAATACGTTTGCCATGTCAGGTACGGATACCCCGTCCTCGGCTCGGGCTGGCGCTGGGATCTCGAGGCAGGACGCCCGTCATATCCGGGTTGGACACGGGGCAACTTGTGGAAGCATCGCTGTAACTGGACGACATCATCAGGCTGACCATGACGACCACCGAAGGAGCCGCACATGCATGACATTCGCCGCCCGACGCGACCGGGCTTCACCGTCAGGATCGCAGTGGCTTCACTAGCGATTGTCACAATGGTGACTGTCCCTGGCTGCGCACTTGTTTCGATGTCGGATGCATGGTCACGCGCAAAGATTGATCTGGTCGAGAGCTTCACAACCGGAAGCTATGACTGGCACTACCTCAATTCAACCGATCTGACCTCCGAGGTCTGCGGCTCCGAGGTCGACTGTGTTCAGGCGGTCGGCAACGAGTACCTCACCTTATTGAAATTCGGGTCCGTGGGCGCGGCTACTGACTACGCAGAAATCGTGGGTACGGATGCGGTCCAGATCGACCCGCTGGTGGTCCACTTCGACGGTACTGAGCTTCCTACCCAGGAACGCGAGGGGATCATCTACACCCTGAGCAATATCAACGCCAGCAGCCCTGACTGATTCGACATCGGAGGATGGGGGCTGGCTTGTTTGCCATGCCCCCATCGTCCAAATGAACTGCGAACTTACGTCAACGACAATTCGCGCAAGACTGATCTTCGCCCCTGTACGTTTGCTCGGTATCACGAAGCAGTCTTTGCTGCGCATGACGGCACGGAAAAGTGTCTCGTAACCTCAGTGTCTCGTAACCCATGAGATGCAAGGCATCGGACACCCTGGACGCGATTCCCAGTGGTCACAGAACGCCGCCATCAAGCGATCGAACCCACACCATGGTCGTCGAGCATCGCTGCAGCCGGCCGTGAGGCGCCTCGCATCCTTGGAGATATGAGGCGGAATGTTGTCGTCGATGATCCATGCCAACTCGATAGTGCGCTCAATACCGTCGGCGTCTCGAAGACCCCGCGCGGACAGCGGGGTGAGGCCATGCTGGAAGGATGGTCGCATGCCTGGCATTCTCCAACCCGCGCTCGTCCCCGAGTTGCTCGTCGCGAGTCTCGATTCGAGCATCGAGTTCTGGTGCGGTCTCTGCGGGTTCAAAATCAGCTACTCACGACCGGACGATCGCTTTGCGTACATCGTCCTCGGCTCAGCCCATCTGATGCTTGAAGAGGCTGGAGTTGGTCGCAACTGGATTACTGGTCGCCTGGAGCGCCCCTTGGGGCGAGGTGTGAACCTCCAGATCGCCGTCTCGGATAGCGCCGCCCTGGCCAACGCACTTCATCAAGCGGGAGTGGAACTGTTCATGCAGCCAGAGACAAAGTGGTACGACGTTGGAGTAGCCGAAGCCGGCGTGCAACAGTTCCTAGTCCAGGATCCGGACGGCTACCTCATCCGGTTTCAGTCCCCAGTCGACCGCTCCTACCGGTGATTCGTGAAAGCGGGCTGTCTCGTAACCTCAGTGTGTCAAAACGCATCGGATACGAGACGGGTGGAACCGTCAGTCTGCTGTCGAGCATGAGGCACCCTGAGTGCGCATCTTCAACGGCTGGGTAACCCCGAAACCCTCGACTCACCAGTCTTCCCAGTGGCTTGATCCATGTCTCGATAGTTCTGTTCGAGTCGTTGTGGTGGCGACGGTCTGGCATTCTCCCGATCAAAATCTCACCGATGATCGGTCTTCATCGTTGTCTGGTTGTGTTCGGCTGGCTTCTCTCATGTAGCGGCGGAGCAGGGTGTTCGCCGTTTCCAGGTCGTCGCGTTGTTGCGTGGTAACTGTGCTGAGCCGCTCGTTAGCTTCGGCTAGATCGGCGTTTTCTGTGCGTAGTTTGATGACCAGGGTGTCGAGGTCAGCGATGCGCGCGGCAAGGTCAGATCGGCTGACTTGTTCGATCTCAGCGCCGAGGGTCCGTTGCAGGCGCTCGCGCAACTTGCGTTGAGAGGTGCGAAGAGTGGTGATTTCTGCTCGGGCAAGTTCCAGGTCAGTGTGCATGCTGGCCGGCGACGCTACTGATTTTGTAGAGTTTGGCGGATTGTGTCGTCGCGGCCGTGTCATGGCGTCGGTGATCGCCTGCTTCAGTTCCGGGTTGTTGTAGACCAGCCAAGTAGAGACGTCAGCTTCGCGCGCGACCGCGGCGAAGCTGATGCGCGCCCCCTTTTGCAGGAGCCGGTCCAGGGCGTGCAGTGTGCGAGCGTTTTTCTCTTTGCTCGCGCGTTGCCGCGCAGCGATGAGGTTGGCCGTGCGGGTGTCAGTCATTTTCTGGCTTCCGGTGTTCGACGACGAACAATGGCAAGGCGTTTCGGTGAACTTCGCGGGCGTTGCGGATGGTGCCGATCGCGGCGTCTAAGCCTGCGCGTTCGTGCGGCTCCAGGGTGTCGAGGTTGGCCGTCATCTTTGACAGTATTCCTTCGAACATCGCCAAGTTATAGCGGAGGTTGTCGACCACCTGTGGTGCGGCACACAGCTGTGCCTCCAGCACGTCGGCCTTGAGTTTGCGAATCTCTTGCTCGATCTCGGGAATGTAGGACGGATCTGGCCGGTAGTGATCACAGCCGCCACACTGGAACCTGATCGGGCATGATTTTCCACCGGATTTCACGTTTGACGGTTCGACACAGCCGCCGAGCACTGTCGAAACCGAGCGACGCTCGTATTCAACGTGGTCGGCAGCAGGACGCAGTGCGCCGCGGCGGTCCATCACCAAGGCCCCCACGCGTTGGATGGCTTCTCGTTTCCGTTTCGGCCCGATGCGGTAGTAGCCCTGGGTGACGGCCACGTTCTTGTGGTCGAGCAGGGCGGCGAGCACGTCGACCGGGGTGCCAGCATCTGCGTGGCGTTGAGCGTAAGTGTGGCGCAGCGAGTAGGCGATGACGTCGCGGCGATCGATGACACCCTCCGGGCTGGTAGGGGTGCGCAGCAGCGGGTCCAATTCGGGGATCGCGTCGATCCACTCTCGAAAGAGGACCCCGAACGCACCCGCCTTGAAAGGCTTGGCCGAGTGCGGTTCCGCTAAATAGACTTGCGGGAACAGGTAGGCGGTGTGCCGGTCGGGCCGCAAGGTCGAGATCCGCGCCAGCCAGGTAGTGACCACCTCTGCTGTGGCAGTGGTGATGTGCAGGCGCCGGTCAAGGCGACCGGCCTTTGAGTTGGTGTAGATCAGTATCGGCTGGCCTTCGGGGTCGGTGTCGAGGCAGTTGCGGCGTAGCGCGGTGATCTCGCCGGGTCGGCGGCCGGTGTCACGTAGCAGCTGGTAGATGGTTTGCCGCATCAATCCGTAGTCGTCGTTTGACCAGCCTTGGAGACGGTATTGCGCGGCCATCGACGGGCGCAGCCGATCCAGGTTCTGGTCGAGAACCTCGACCACCACGTCGGGCAGCGCTCTGCCGGGGTCATCATCGTCTCGACGACGGCTGGTCGGTCTTCCTTTCAGGTGATCGGTGGTGAGCACGAACGTGCCCGGGACGTTGTCCATGTAGCCCGCGGAGCGGCAGAACGTCAGAACTGTCCTCAATTGCCACAAACGGCGCTGAACGTAGTCGCTGCTCAAAGGTGTGCCGTCTTTGGAGGTTTGGCGTTTGCAATAGGCCACGATGGCTGCGATGTCAGAGCGTCCGGCCAACCGGGAGTCGACGAAGGCCCGGCTCGTATCTAATCCTCGCGACGCCCACGTCATCGCCTGCAGCACCGAGCGCAGAGTCTCATACTGGGGCAGGGTGTCGATGGCCCACGTCTTGCCGAGCCGTCGCAGCCACTCGCACCCCACGGCAGACCAGTCGATGACGATGTTGCGGCTACGGGTGCCATGGCTGCTCGGGAACCGTTCCAACACGTCCGGTCCCCACCGGTCCGATGCAGAGGTATCCGTACCCTCGACTAGGGCACGCTGTCGCTGCAGCAACGGCAGCGTCATCCGCAGGAGCTTCGCCACATGCTCGTTAGATGGCACGGCATCGAATAAGGTGTCTGCGCCACGCGCGGACTTCATCAGATTCCTCATCCGTAGGATGGAGATCCCGAACCCACGCCGATCGCGCTCCTGCAACATCCACAGCACCTCGACCGCGAGCGTTGCGCTGCAGCCAGCGAGAGTGAACTCATGGCCTCGGATAAGTGGCAACGCCTGAGCCGCGAAATCGAGCTGGCTCATCCGCGGACCGCTCGATTCGGTGCGGGCTCTGTATTGGTGATGATGAGTCGAACACAAGGGGGTTGACGCGTAAACAACCTGATGCTGACACCCCCAGACTGCACACACCGACAGCGGACCCAGCGGTGTCGCACTGGCGATGTACTGCTCTAATCCGATTCCACGCGTGGCCTTGTTTGCCTCCTTGTAGCGGGACTGGTGAGTGAAACACAAACCGGTGGCGGAATAGCGGGGGCGTCCGCAACGGCCGTCATCGGCGACAATGCACGGATCGAACGGCGAGTCGTGGAAACGGCGCTGCAAGGTTCTGCTGCGCGGCTTACGTCGGGCAACACAGTACGGGCACAACGTGTTCCGGACTCCATTCGGATTGCGACAGTCCGGATCGGCGCACAAAT
>NZ_BAAGQL010000010.1:0-23446 GCF_054783495.1 Luteococcus sediminum
CAAGTCCTCACCGACAGCTCCGGTTTCCCGATCTGGACCTCGCCAGTGTCCCCGGGCTCGACCCACGACCTCACCGCCGCCCGACAACACGTCCTCCCCGCGCTCTACCCAGCCGCAGCCCAAGGCCTGAAAACGGTGACCGACAAGGGCTACCAAGGCGCCGGGATCGGCATCTGCCACCCCATCAAGGGCCACCACCTGGCACCCGACACCGTCGCCCGCAACCGACTCATCACCCAACTCCGCGCCCCAGCCGAACGAGCCAACGCCATCCTCAAACACTTCAAGGCCCTCCAGAAGGTCACCCTCGACCCCTGGCGCATCACCGCCATCGTCCGCCCAGCCCTCGTGATCGCTACTCACATGCGAGGAACCTGGTGAGAAAACCTCAGTGCGCAGAATTCCTAGTCATGGGGGCGGGCAGGTCTAGGCTTGGGCAAAGAAATAACCCCGGAGACTTGCAAGCAGAGGCCTTCCGGGGTCTTCGGGGCCAACTTTAGCACGGGGGATTGGGTGGTGTTTTCGCAGGAACGAGTGGTGGGTGTGCTGTCCTCCGAGAGGTTTCAGCCCTACCTCGACGCCTGCGAGGGCGATCCTGAGGCAGCTCTGCACCTGTATGAGTGGAACCTGACGATGTCGGGAGCCATGTACGAGTTGATCGGCATGTGTGAGATCGCGCTACGTAACACGATGGCGAGTCAACTCGCTGTTCTGCACCAGGACTCGCGTACGGAGTGGTTCGATGACCCCGGTCATCTGCTTCAGCCCCGCGCCCACGCCGACATCGCCACGGCGAGACAACGGGCTACCCGAGGTGGCCGGTCGGAGACGCGGGGGAGGGTCGTGGCTGAGCTGACGTTTGGGTTCTGGCGCTACCTGTTGGCCAGTCGCTATGAAGCAACTCTCTGGACGCCGGCTCTTCGTCACGGTTTCCCCAACTTGCAGCCGCAGAGTCGCCAGAAGGTTGATCGTGTGGTCGCTTCGATGCATGGCCTGCGAAACCGTCTTGCTCACCATGAGCCCATTCACGCGCGCAATCTGGCGCGGGATGTCGAGGACTGTCTGAAACTCTTGGGGTGGATCGACACGGATGTGCAGGCGTGGGCGTCCAGTGTTGAGCGCGCGAGAGCGGTGCTGGCGTCGCGCCCTGACCAGGGGCTTCTGGGCTGATTGCTCACGCCGCAACTACCCACTGACCGACCAGCACCAGGTGCTGACCAAGCGCCAGGTGTTCGACACCTGCCCCCTGAGCTCCACACCATCCTGTGGGCAAGGGCCCCGACCGTTTCGACGGTCGGGGTCCTTGCGCTGTTCCGGTGCGACCGCAGTCCTCGAGGCCGCTGGTCGTGCGTGCAAGACTGGACAGGTGAGACTGCCCAACCGCCCGAAACCGGGGGAGCTGCTGCTGGCCCGGCCCGGCATGGAGGCCGACTACTGGGACCAGGCCGTGATCCTGGTGCTCGACTGCGACGACGACGGCGCCCTGGGAGTTCTTCTCAACCGTGAGGCCGAGATCGAGCTGGGACAGGTGCTGCCGTCGTGGAGCTCGCTGGTGAGCCCGCCGCAGGCCCTCTTCGAGGGTGGGCCGGTCTCACCCCAAGGCGCCATCTGCCTGGCCCAGCTGCTCGATCCGGGAGAGGAGCCCCCGGGCTGGCGGCGCGTGCACGGCGAGCTGGGCCTGCTCCACCTGGACACGCCGGTGCCGCTGGTCGAGGGGGCCTACGGGGCCCTTCGGATCTTCGCCGGCTACGCGGGCTGGGACAGCGGGCAGCTGGAGGCCGAACTGCTGCGTGGGGACTGGCTGCGTGTGCCCAGCAGGGACGAGGACATCTTCGGCACCGAGCTGGAGGGGCTGTGGCAACGGATCCTGCGGCGGCAGGGCGGGACGCTGGGCCTGCTGAGCACGTGGACTGATGAGCCAGAATTGAACTGACCCTTGGTCCGGGCCCCCTGCCGATAGGATGGCCCCACCGCGTTGGCGCCCCGGTGCCGCGCCAGGTCGCAGGAGGTGTCATGAACGAGGGGGACAGCGCCCGGCCCCGGGTGCTGGTCGTCGACGACGACGCCGCACTTGCGGAGATGCTCCAGATGGTGCTGCGCCACGAGGGCTTCGAGACCGCCTGGTGCGGTCATGGAGACCGGGCCCTGGCGGCCTTCCGCGAGGTGCGCCCCGAGCTGGTGCTGCTCGACCTGATGCTGCCGGGCCGAGACGGCATCGAGATCTGCCGAGAACTACGTGCCGAGTCGGGCGTGCCGATCATCATGCTGACCGCCCGCAGCGACACCATGGACGTCGTGGTGGGGCTGGAGGCAGGGGCCGACGACTACGTCAGCAAGCCCTTCAAGGCCAAGGAGCTCGTCGCGCGGGTCCGCGCCCGACTGCGTCGCCAGGTGGTAGAGGAGTCCGGCGAACGTGACCTGGCCATCGGTGACCTCAGGATCAACGTGGACAACCACACCGTTCGGCGAGACGGCCAGGAGATCGCCCTCACGCCGCTCGAGTTCGACCTGCTGCTGGCATTGGCCCGTCGCCCCAACCAGGTGCTGCGCCGCGAGCAACTGTTGGAACAGATCTGGGGATACCGGCATGCGGCCGACACCCGTCTGGTGAACGTGCACGTCCAGCGCCTGCGTTCCAAGATCGAACTGGACCCGGAGCATCCGAGGATCGTGGTGACCGTGCGCGGGGTGGGATACCGGGCCGGCGAGCCCCAGTGAGCCGAGCCAGACAGAGCCTGGGCCCGGTCGGTCGCCTGCGCGAGCTGTGGTGGTCCTCACTGCCCCTGCGCATGATCGCGATGACCAGCCTCGGGACGATGATGGTGCTGCTGCTCGGGAACCTGGTGGTGCTGCACCTGGCCACCGAGGGGGTGCTGGAGGGCAAGAAGCGTTCCGCCATCGCCGAGGCCTCCGTGGCCGTCGACCGGATGCAGACCGAGATGCGTTCCAGCGACCTGCGCACCTCCTCGCTCTACGAACGCCTCGCCCAGCTGGCCGACGAGGCCGCGGCCCAGCCCAACCAGTATCGCATCATCATCCGCGGCCCGGTCTCCAGCTTCGTCTCGCCGGGGATTCGTGAGGACAGCCTGCCCGAGGAGCTAGCCCAGAAGGTCGTGGAGGAGGACGGGATGTTCGCAGCCCCCACCACGGTGCGCTGGACCGATCCACAGCGCTCCGGCGAGCCTGGCCTGGCCGTGGGCAGTCACCTGGTCGGCCCGGACGGGCAGGAGTTCCCCGTCCACTTCATCTTCCCGCTCACCTCGGAGGCCCAGACGCTGTCGGTGCTGCGGCGGGCCGAGACAACCGCCGGGGCGCTGTTGCTGCTCGCGCTGTGCCTGGTCAGCTGGGTGGTGGCACGCCACGTCGTCGGCCAGGTGCGACAGGCTTCCGTGGCCGCCGAACAGATCGCCTCGGGCCACTACGACGAGCGGCTGCCCGTGCACGGCACCGATGACCTGGCGAGCCTGGCCACCTCGCTGAACAACATGGCCGCCGAGCTGACCAGCCACATCACGGCCCTGGAGGACCTCTCGCGGGTTCAGCAGCGCTTCGTCTCCGATGTCTCGCACGAGCTGCGAACCCCTCTGACGACGGTGCGGATGGCGGCGGACATGCTCTTCGAGAACCGAGAGGACCTCGACCCCTTCGCTGCCCGGGCCACGGAGCTGATGCACGACGAGCTGGACCGCTTCGAGACGATGCTGGGCGACCTGCTGGAGATCAGCCGCTTCGATGCCGGTGCGGCGGTCCTGGCCCTGGAACTGACCGACCTGACAGGCCTCGTGGCCCGGGAGGTGGAGGCACAACGACCCCTGGCCGAGCGACTGGGCGTCGAAGTGGCGCTGGAGGCGCCGTCGGTGGGGATGGTGGAGATGGACCCGCGCCGGGTGCGCAGGGTGATGCGCAACCTGATCACCAATGCGATCGAGCACGCCGAGCGAGGGCCGGTGCAGGTGAGGGTTGCAATGGACAAGTCCGTCGCCGCGGTCACCGTGCGAGACCACGGCGTGGGCTTCGAGAGCCACCAGGCCGAACAGGTCTTCCACCGCTTCTGGCGGGCCGACCCGAGCCGCACCAGGGCCGTCGGCGGCAGCGGCCTGGGGCTCGCGATCGCCCTGGAGGACGCGAGCCTGCACGGTGGCTGGCTCAAGGCCTGGGGCAGGCCCGGTCGGGGTGCCCAGTTCCTGTTCGTCCTGCCCCGCTACGCCGGCCAGGTCGTGACCCGCAGCCCGCTCCCGCTCGCACCGCTGGAGGGACGATGAGCTGGCGGGCCGCGGCGGCGGCGACGGCAGGGGTCCTGGTGTTCTCGGGCTGTGTGACGATCCCCACCCGAGGCCCGGTGGAGGCCGTGAGTCCCGTGCGTCAGGGCCACGTCGACGGCGGGGTCCAGGTGCACCCGGCCCCGCCCCAGCGCGATGCCAGTCCTGACGTCGTGCTCGCCGGTTTCCTCGACGCCATGGCCTCGCTGGAACCGGGCCTGGTCACCGCCCGGCAGTACCTCACGCCCCAGGCTGCCCGCAGCTGGCAGCCCGAAGGGGGAGTGACGGTCTTCGACGGCGACACACGCACCAGCATCCCCGGCACCACCACGGCCGGCATCCAGGCCCGCGTGGTGGGCACCCTGGACCGTCAGGGGCGCTATGCCCCCGCCACGAACCGCACGCTGCGCCAGGACTTCACGATGGAGCAGGTGGACGGACAGTGGCGCATCACCGATCCGCCCGCGCAGATGCTGGTGAGCCAGTACACCCTGCTGCACCGCTATTCGCCGACCTCGCTGTGGTTCTTCACCCCGGAGGGGACCACCATGGTCCCGGAACGCGTCTGGCTGCCCGGTCGCCCGGCCGACCCGCAGGGTGCGGTGCGTGTGCTGTTGCAAGGCCCGTCGACCTGGCTGGCGCCCGCGGTCTCCAGCGCCATCCCCGCCGGGACCTCGCTGCGTGGCGGAAGCATCCACGTGGCCGATGGACTGGCGCGCATCGACCTGCACGGCCCCCTCGACGAGCTCGACGATGCCCGCCGCAGCCAGCTGGTCTCCCAGCTGGGCTGGACGCTGAAGTCCTTCGGCCAGGTGCAGTCGATGCGGATCCTCCACGATGGTCGGGCCTGGATGAGTCCGGGCCAGGACGCCGACGGGTCGATCTCCCTCGATGACCTGCCGGGCCTGCCGCCGGTGCCACTGGGGGGTGAGCAGCAACCCTTCGCCGTGGTGGACGGAAAGGTGGGCCGCCTCGACGACCGCGGTTCCTTTTCTCCCCTGGGCTGGGAGCTCTCCCAGGAGGTTCCCGGGCAGCGGGCGGGACGCCTGGCGGTCTCCTCCTCCAGCGCCACCGTCGCCGTGGTCACCTCCGATGCGAGGCGACTGTTCACGACCCCGCTGGGCGGTGACCGTCCACGGCTGCGACTGAACGGGACCGGGCTGGGGCGTCCGGCGGTCACGGCAACCGGCCAGGTGTGGGTCAGCGCCATGGACGGTGCGCAGTCCTCCCTGTACCGCAGCGTCGATGGCAGCGACGAGCTGCAGCAGGTGCACATCCCCGAGCTGTCCGGCGCCACCATCAGGGCCTTCGCCGTGGCTCCCGACCAGACCCGTCTGGCGCTGGTGCTGCGCCGAGGCGAGGAGACCGAACTGGCGCTGCTGCGGCTGCACGACGGTCGGGTCGACGGTCTGCGGCGGCTCTCGCAGGCGAGCCAGCAAAGTCGCCTGGACGAGGTCCTCGACGTGTCCTGGGCAGGTCCCGAGCAGCTGATGGTGCTGGGCCGCCAGCATGACCGGGCCCAGCCCACCGCCAGCCTGGTCAGCGTCGACGGGTCGCAGAGCGAGCCTGTCGGACCGGCCGGCGACGGTCAGCTGGTGCAGCTGGCGACGCGGCCGCAGCTTGACGGCACCGATGCACTGGTGCGCACCGCCAACGGGCGAGTGATGCGATTCGAGGCCGCCTGGCGGTGGAACTCCCTGGCCGAGGGCGTCGACGACATCGCCATCCCTTCCTGAGGCGGCAGCAACTGTCCACAGATCTGCTGGAACCCCTTGCGGCCGCGCACGGTCGGCCCGAGTCTGGGAGGATGATTGACGAACTGGCCGACCTGCTGCTGGGGGCCTGCTGCCCCGGTTGCCGGTGTCCCGGCCGGGGCTTGTGTGCAGGATGCCGGCAGGTGCTCAGTGGGCCAGTCTCGGCGGTGGACGACCTCCCGGGACTGCCACCCCACCTGACCGGGAGGGTGGTGGCCGTCTCGGACCACGTCGACCCGATGCGCAGCCTGGTCAGTGCCTTCAAGGACCGGGGCGCCTGGTCCCTGGAGCCGGTATTGGCGACCCACCTGGTGCGTGCCGCCGCACTCCTGGTGGAGGCCGGCCAGCCCGTCTGCCTGGTGCCGGTGCCCTCCAGTCGCCGGGCGGTGCGCGAACGCGGCTTCGACCACACGCGCGCCCTGGTGCGCGCGATGGCCCGTCGGATGCCCGGGGCCCAGCAGGCGCGGGTGCTGCGCAGGCGTGGCCGGGTGGAGGAGCAGTCCGGACTGGCACGGGCCCAACGACAGCTGAACCAGCGCGGCAGCCTGTTCGCCGCACCACCGCGGCAGACTGTGTCCGCGCTGCTGGTGGATGACGTCTGCACCACCGGCGCCACCCTGGCCGAGGCCGACCGGGCGCTGTCGCTGGCCGGCTGGCGGGTGGTCGGCGCGGTGGTGCTGAGCCATCCGACACGACCCGCGAGCAATTTGTCACAGTTGCCTTGAATCCGGGCTGACAGGCGGTAACGTTGTGTCATGGCACGGGATGCAGAGGTCATCGGAGCAGATTCGATGGCCTGATGCGGCCCGTGCCGTGTTCATTTGAGGCCCACGTAGCCGTGGGCCCCCGATCGAGGAGGATCACCATGGACATCGTCGTCAGCGGACGCCACTGCACCATCAGTGACGCGGTGCGCGAGCAGGTCACCGAGCGTCTTGCCAGCGTGGAGAAGCTCAGGGATCGAGTGATCAGGATCGAGGTGGAGTTCACCAACGAGGAGTCCAAGGGCAGCCCCGACGATGACATGCTCTGCGAGATCACGCTCCTCAGCAAGGGCCCAGTGGTGCGTGCCGAGGGCCATGCCCAGGACAAGATGGTCGCCTTCGACAAGGCGATGGACCGGCTGAAGTCCCAGCTGCGCAAGGCCCACGACCGCCGGCGCAAGCACCGTGGCCTGCGAGCGCACCAGGTGGTGGCCGCGATGGAGCCCGTCGAGCTGCCGCAGGACGACGCCCCCGAGACCAAGAATGTCGCGGGCATCGAGGTGACCGGCGACGGGCCGCTGGTGGTGCGCGAGAAGGAGTTCAGCTCCGCCCCGCTGACCCTGGCCCAGGCGCTCGACGAGATGGAACTGGTCGGGCACGACTTCTTCCTGTTCGTCGACGCCGACAGCTCCCGCCCCAGCGTCGTCTACCGCCGCAAGGGCTATGACTACGGTGTCATCCACCTGAACCAGGCCTGATCCACGCCGCGAGGGCCCGCCCATCGATCGTCTCGGTGGGCGGGCCCTCACTGCGTTTACGTGTGTGCGGGAGTTGGGGCGCCTCAGGCGCCCGCGACCACCTCGGCGACGAAGCCCTCGGTGACGCTGCGGCAGGCCGGCTCGGTGCGTGCGTCGACCTCGCGCATCCGGTCGAGCATCGTGGTGGCCTTCGAGCGGTGCTCCTGGTCCCACCAGTACTGCATCAGCTCAGGCGATGCCTCGGGATGGAACTGGACCCCGACCGCCGAGCCCAGCCGGAAGGCCTGGTTCGGGTAGGTGCAGCTGCGGGCCAGCTCGACCGCGCCCTCGGGCAGGAGGCTGACATGGTCGTGGTGGCTGCTCGGCACAGGGGCGCCGCTGGCCGCCAGCCCGCCCAGTACCGGGTCCTCGGTGGCGCCGGGCAGCCACTGCAGTTCCAGCGGCCCGTCCTCCGGCCCCTGTTCACCGGCCACGGTCACCTCGCCCCCCAGCGCCTCGGCCAACAGGTGGTGGCCCAGGCAGATGCCCAGCACCGGCAGGTCGATGCCGTGCGCGTCGGCCATGAGGTCCTTGACCTTCTCGATCCAGGGCAGCTCGTCGTGCGCGCTCATCCGGCCGCCGAGCACCACCAGGCCGTTGCCGATGGTCTCCAGGTTGGGCACGTCCTTGGTGGCCAGGTCGATCAGGGTGATGCGCACGCCCTCGCGCAACCAGGCGTCAAAGCGCTCCAGCGGGACGTCGGCTTCGGGCTGCAGGACGGTGATGCGGGGTTTCTTGGCCATGGGGCGAGCCTAGCGGCGGATGGCACGGTGGCCGAGGCGCGCATACTAGGGTCCATCCCATGCGTGAACTCAGCCTCGCCCAGGCCCGTCGCGTTGCCCTGGCCGCACAGGGCTTCGGCCGTCCGCGCCCGAGCCGTCCCGACGGAGCTCGCGCAGTCACGATGCGCGATGTCCAGGGGCTGGTCGACCGGCTGGCGCAGTTCCAGATCGACACCATCAGCGTCGTGGCCCGGGCCCACCAATTCCCCTTGTTCAGCCGGCTGGGCCCCTATGACACCGCACTGCTGGAGCGGGCCGTCGGACAGTCGCCCCGCCGTCTGGTGGAGTACTGGGGGCATGCGGCCAGCATGGTCGATGTCCGCCTGCATCCCCAGCTGCGCTTCCGGATGGCGCGCGCCGCCGACGAGGCCTGGGGTGGGATGCGGTCCATCGCCACCGAGGAGTCGGAGCTGGTGGCGGCGGTGCTGCAGGAGGTGCGCGGGCACGGCCCGATCGGCGCCCGCCAGGTGGAGGCGGCGCTGCTGGCCCGGGGCGAGGGTCGTGAGCGCGAGCACTGGGGGTGGAACTGGTCACAGACCAAGCGGGCGTTGGAATGGCTCTTCTGGTCGGGACAGGTCACCTCGGCACGGCGCACCGCCTCCTTCGAACGCCTCTACGACCTGCCGGAGCGGGTCATCCCAGCCAGCATCCACCAGGCCAGCACCCCCACCGACGCCGAGGCGCACGTCGAGCTGGTGCGCCGCTCCGCCCGCGCCCTCGGCGTGGGATCCGAGGCCTGCCTGGCCGATTACTTCCGCCTCTCGCGGGTCGAGACCCGCGCAGCCATCGCCGAGCTGGCGGCTCGCGGCGAGCTGGAGGAGGTGCGCGTCAACGGCTGGGCGGCACGCACCTGGCTGTGGATCGGCGACGGGCCGGTGCGCATCCCGCGCCGGATCCGCGCCCGGGCCCTGGTGAGCCCCTTCGACTCGCTGGTCTTCGAGCGCTCCCGGGCGCTGGCGCTGTTCGGCCTGGACTACCGCATCGAGATCTACGTGCCCGAGGCCCAGCGGCGCCACGGCTACTACGTCTACCCCTTCCTGCTGGACGAGCAGTTCGTCGCCAGGGTGGACCTCAAGGCCGATCGGCCCGCGGGAGTGCTGAGGGTCAAGGCCAGCTGGCTGGAGCCGGACACCGGCCTGGGTGCCGACGAGGTTTGCGCCGAGCTGCTGGCGGAGTTGCACGAGGTGGCCCGCTGGCAACAGCTGGACGAGGTGGTGGTGGAGCCCCGCGGCGACCTGGCGGCCGCGCTGGCCGCGTCACAGGGCGGCCAGCCCGGCCACCCCCTAGTATGGAAAGGGTCTGACATCGACCACGGCGCCGCTGCGCCGACGGACCGTCAAAAGGAACCAAACTCGTGAGCTTCATGGACCGCCTGCTGAACGTGGGCGAAGGCCGCACGCTGAAGAAGCTGGGAAAGATCGCCGACCAGGTCAACAGCATCGAGGACGACTACGTCTCGATGAGTGACGAGGAGCTGCGCAGCCAGACCGAGATCTTCCGCGCCCGCATCGCCGAGGGCGAGAGCCTCGACGACCTGCTGCCCGAGGCCTTCGCCACGGTGCGCGAGGCGACCCGTCGCGTGCTGGGCAAGCGGCCCTATGACGTGCAGATCATGGGTGGCGCGGCACTGCACCTGTGCAACATCGCCGAGATGAAGACCGGTGAGGGCAAGACGATCGTCGCCCTGATGCCGGCCTACCTCAATGCCCTGGAGGGCAAGGGCGTCCACGTCGTGACCGTCAACGACTACCTGGCCCGCTACCAGAGCGAGCAGATGGGCCGCGTGCACCACTTCCTGGGGCTCAGCGTCGGCGTGATCCTGGCCAACATGGATCCCACCGAGCGACGCGAGGCCTACAAGGCCGACATCACCTACGGCACCAACAACGAGTTCGGCTTCGACTACCTGCGCGACAACATGGCGCTGAGCGTGGCCGAGTGCGTGCAGCGCGGCCACAACTTCGCCATCGTCGACGAGGTCGACTCCATCCTGGTGGACGAGGCCCGTACCCCCCTGATCATCTCGGGCCCCGCCGAGGACAACCACGAGTGGTACCCGGAGTTCGCCAAGCTGGTGCTGCGCCTGGAGCGCGATGTGGACTACGAGGTGGACGAGAAGAAGAAGACCATCAGCGTGCTCGGCCCCGGCATCGAGAAGGTCGAGGACCGCCTGGGCATCGCCAACCTCTACGAGAGCGCCAACACGCCCCTGATCGGCTACCTGAACAATGCGATCAAGGCCAAGGAGCTGTTCAAGCGCGACAAGGACTACGTGATCATGGACGACGAGGTGCTCATCGTCGACGAGCACACCGGCCGTACCCTGCACGGGCGACGCTACAACGAGGGCCTGCACCAGGCGCTCGAGGCCAAGGAGGGCGTGGAGATCAAGGACGAGTACCAGACGCTCGCCACGATCACCCTGCAGAACTTCTTCCGCATGTACACCAAGCTCTCCGGCATGACCGGTACGGCCAAGACCGAGGAGAGCGAGTTCCAGAAGATCTACGGTCTCGGCGTGGTGCAGATCCCCACCAACCGGCCGATGCAGCGCATCGACCAGAAGGACCTGATCTACCGCACCGAGCAGGCCAAGTTCGAGGCCGTCGTCGCCGACGTGGCCGAGCGCCACGCCAAGGGCCAGCCGGTGCTCATCGGTACCGCCAGCGTCGCCAAGAGCGAGGTCATCTCGCACCTGCTCAAGCAGGCCGGGGTGCCGCATGAGGTGCTCAATGCCAAGCACCACGAGCGCGAGGCCGGGATCGTCGCGATGGCCGGACGCAAGGGTGCGGTCACCGTGGCCACCAACATGGCCGGCCGAGGCACCGACATCATGCTCGGCGGCAATGCCGAGTTCCTGGCCGACCAGGTGCTGCGCAACAAGGGCCTCGACCCCGTCGAGACGCCCGAGGACTACGAGGCCTCCTGGCCCGAGGTGCTGGAGCAGATCGAGAAGCAGGTGGCCAGCGAGCACGAAGAGGTCGCCGAGGCAGGCGGCCTGTACGTGGTGGCCTCCGAGCGCCACGAGTCGCGCCGCATCGACAACCAGCTGCGCGGTCGTTCCGGCCGTCAGGGCGACCCCGGTGAGAGCCGTTTCTACCTGAGCCTGGGCGACGACCTGATGCGCCTGTTCAAGGCCGACGTGGTGGAGCGGGCCATGGTCTCGCTCAAGGTGCCCGACGACCAGCCGATCGAGCACAAGTGGATCAGCAACTCCATCGAGAGCGCCCAGAAGCAGGTGGAGGCGCAGAACTTCGAGATCCGCAAGAACGTCCTCAAGTACGACGACGTGATGAACCGCCAGCGCCACGCCATCTACGCCGACCGCCGCAAGGTGCTCGAGGGCGCCGACGTCGAGGAGCAGCTGCGCGGCAATGTGCGCAAGGTGGTCGAGCAGCTGGTGCGCTCCCGGACCGAGGGCTTCCACGAGGACTGGGACCTGGACACCCTCTGGGCCGAGATGTCGACCCTCTACCCGGTGGCCCTGGTCAAGGACGAGTGGACCGACGAGACCGATGTTCAGACCATGGTCGAGGCCTTCGTCGAGGACTCGATGGGTGCCTATGACGAGCGCGAGGAGGCCCTGGGCGCGGAGAACATGCGCGAGTTCGAGCGCCAGGTGCTGCTGACGGTGCTGGACCGCAAGTGGCGCGAGCACCTCTACGAGATGGACTACCTGCGCGAGGGCATCGGCCTTCGCGCCATGGCACAGCGTGACCCCTTGGTGGAGTACCAGCGCGAGGGCGGCACCATGTTCAACGCCATGATGGAGGCCTTCATGGAGGAGGTCGTCGGCTTCCTGTTCAACCTGGAGGTGCAGGTGGACCAGACCCCCCAGGTGGGCCTGGTGCAGGGCGCCGATGGTGCACCGGTGGATGTCGAGACCATGCTGCGCGAGCTCAACGGGCAGGCTGAGGCCGAGCGTCCCCACATCGAGGCCAAGGGCCTGGGGGCCCGACGCGCGCAGGAGCTCACCTACTCCGCTCCTGACGAGCAGGGCGAGGCGCGGGCCCGCCGGGCGGCACCCGAGGAGGCCGACCCCTTCAAGGGTGTGGGTCGCAACGAGGCCTGCCCCTGTGGCTCGGGCAAGAAGTTCAAGCTCTGTCACGGGCGCACCGCCTGATCCACGGCACGTCCCCGGGTTGTCACCCGGACGGCGCGATGGCGCGGGACCGCTCAGGCGGCCCGCGCCATCGCGCCGTCCGGCAGGATCACGTCGAAGAGCACCACCTGCCAGCGCCGCCCGGTGCTTGCCAGGCGCAGCATGGCACCGAAGTGCCCAGCAGGGCCCTGGAGCACCAGCGCCGCCTCGACCACTCCGTCTCCCACCGCACAGGCCCGGACCCTGTGCAGTCGAGTCTGCTGCCACAGTGTCTGGCGACGCCAGGCCAGCAGCATCCGCAGGCTGGGCTCGTCCACCAGGTACTGCACCTGCTCGACAGCACGGCGTCGCGCCAGCACCTCCAGCAGCGTCGTGGCCACCGCCCCGGCCAGTTGCTGGACGCGCGCGTCTGTGTCGTGGCACGGCCCGGTCTGCTGTGCGGCATCCTCCTGTGGGCTGGGCGGGAGCGAAGGCTGGTCCTGCGGTGGTGCACAGTCCGCCGTGCACCGGCCGGGACTGCCGACGCGCACCTGCAGTCCGTCGAGGGTCATCGTGGTGATGGGCATGACCACAGCCTGCGCCCCGCCCGGGCGCGGGGGAAGTACCTCCACGAGATCTGTGGAAAACTCGCTAGATTGGTGCCATGAACGTACTGGTCATGGTCCCCGTCGACGTCGATCAGGCCCGCGGCCTGTGGCAGAGCGTCGAGCTGGAGGACGTGCAGGGCTTCACGGCCAATGCCCGGCTGCGGGAGGCCTTCGGCATCGACGATGCACGGCACCACAAGACCCAGGGCGAGGATGCCGAGTTCGCCTGCCTGGTGATCGCCTCGGTCTGGGGCCTGGCCCGCCACGGCCGCCGGCTGGTGCTGGCCGCAGAGCTGCCCGAGGCACTGCTCGCCGAGGGCGAGGAGGCCGAGAACGGGGGAGTGCGCGTGACCCGGCTGCCCCGCAGGGCGGTCACCAGCTTCTTCACCGACCAGGGCGGCGACGACCTGGTGGAGCAGGCGCGCCAGGCCTGCCGCGGACTGGGCCTGGACCAGGCCTGGGAGACCGAGCAGGTGCAGGCCCTGGTGCAGGGCAGCGGCCTGCTGTGGCACTCGGTCGAGGAACTCGCCACACTGGACCGGCCTGACCGGTCCGACAGACCAACCCAGGCCGACCCCACCCAGGCCGACCCCACCCAGGCCGACCCCACACAGGAGGACATGACCATGGTTTCCAGGATCCACTTCGACGACGAGGACCGAGCCATCGCGGCCGCCGAGGCGCTGGACGCCGCCGGCCACGAGGTCGCGCTGATCAAGGAGCGGTTCGCCGGCGAGGACGACGACGAGGAGCTCGAGTACGTCGTGTGCACCTCGGCGGGCAAGGACGAGGTGCAGCAGGTGGTGGGCACCGAGGCCTTCGTCGAGACCGACTGAGACCCCGGCACCCGCCGGGCAGGACTCAGCCGCGGGCGGCGATCCAGTCGTCCCCGGCCTCCTGCTGGGCGTCGATGGCCTGCTTCACATAGGGCGAGGCCTGCTGCTCGATCTTCTTGCCCATCAACGGGATGCGCACCTGGAAGTCGCCCGAGTAGTCGACCACGGTGCCACGGCCACCGGGGCGCATCTGGGCGCGACCGTCCATGGTCACCGGCAGGCCCGGCACCGTGATCGACAGGGTGCCCTCGCGGGAACCGTCGGCAGCAGCCGGTCCCCACTCGATGACCTGCTGCAGGTTCAGGGCGCTCCCGACGAACTCCGACACCTC
Source organism: Luteococcus sediminum (assembly GCF_054783495.1). Lineage (NCBI taxonomy): Bacteria > Bacillati > Actinomycetota > Actinomycetes > Propionibacteriales > Propionibacteriaceae > Luteococcus > Luteococcus sediminum. Next base: position 14,153 of record NZ_BAAGQL010000010.1, read on the forward strand.
GCTCGGGGCCGGCAGCGCCATGTCGATGCGGGTGGTGGGGCCGGCGACGTCGATGGTGTGGCTGGTGGCGCCGGTGCGGCTGACCAGCTCGGTGAGCCAGCCCTTGTCGGTCATCATCTCGTAGACGGTCTTCGGGTCGGCCTCGAAGTCGAGGCGGGAGGAGATCTGCATGCCCTCCATCATGCCGTGCCAGCCCCGGCCGCGCCGCCCGCTCGTGCGTGGCGCCCGGGTGCGGCTCGCAGGGTGGCACGGATCGCGCGCCGACCGTGGCACAGTCCCTCCAGCTCGGGCATGATTGGACCATGCGGATCGATCTCCACACCCATTCAGTTGTCTCCGACGGCACCGACACGCCGACCCGTCTGGTCCTCAAGGCGCAGGAGGTGGGTCTGGACGTCATCGCACTGACCGACCACGACACCTTCGACGGCATCCCCGAGGCCATCGAGGCCGGCAAGCGCATCGGCGTGAAGGTCATCTCCGGCATCGAGATGTCCACCCAGCTCGACGGCCGTTCGGTGCACCTGCTCGGTTACGGGTGCGACCCCTTCCACCGCCCGCTGGTGGCCGAGCTCGCCAAGATCCGCGTGGCCCGTACCGGTCGCCTCAAGGCCTTCGCCGAGCGGATGACTGAACTGGGTATGCCTCTGGGCGTGGACGACATCATCACCGCCGCCGGCGCCTCCCCGTCGATCGGCCGCCCGCACGTCGCCGATGCGATGGTGGCCAAGGGCTATGTGGAGCACCGCGACGAGGCCTTCGACAAGTGGCTGCGCGAGGACATGCCCGGCTACGTCCCGCGCTATGCCTGCGAGCTCGGTGCCGCCATCGACCTGATCCACGACGCCCACGGCATCGCCGTGCTCGCACACCCCTGGGGACGCGGCAACGAGAAGGTCCTCACCTCCGCCGTCATCGAGCGCCTGGTGCGCGAACACAGCCTCGACGGCATCGAGGTGGACCATCCCGACCACGACGAGCGGGCCCGTGAGCTGCTCTTCGCCCTGGGAGGCCGCCTGGGACTGATCCGCACCGGATCATCGGACTACCACGGCCTGGGCAAGCGCAACAACGAGCTGGGCTGCGAGAACACCCGTGACACGGCGCTGCGCGAGATGCAGCGACGGATCCGGCTGCGCGGAGGGCACGCCTGAGCCTGCGATAGGCTGGGCACATGTTGACCAACCCGAGCAACTGGTGGCGGCTGCCCAGCGGCCGTCACATGCGTTGATCAACCAACAGATCACAGCAAGGGGCCGCCTGCGGGCGGCCCCTTGGCATGTCCGGGGTCGGCCGCACGGCCACGATCGAGAGGAAGCCATGAGCAAGGACGCCACCAACCCAACCGAGACCCACGCCCTGGACGTCGCATCCGAGGACCAGGTCTCGGACGAGATCAGCGACGCCTCGCTGCTGCGCTCCCAGGAGCGCAGCGACCAGATCGAGGCCGAGATCCGCACCAATCCCGGACGCTTCCGCATCCTCACCGGCGACCGCCCCACCGGCAAGCTGCACATCGGCCACTACTTCGGCTCGATCAGCAACCGCGTGCGCCTGCAGGACCTGGGCGTCCAGACCATGCTGGTGGTCGCCGACTACCAGGTGATCTACGACCGCGACGGGGTCGGCAGCCTGCAGTCCAATGTCCTCGACGGCATGGCCGACTACCTGGCCTGCGGCATCGACCCGCAGCGCTCCACGATCTTCACCCACTCGGCCGTCACCGCCCTGAACCAGCTGCTGCTGCCCTTCCTCAGCCTGGTCACCGTCCCCGAACTGCACCGCAACCCGACGGTGAAGGACGAGATGGCCAACAACCCGAACCGTCCGATGAGTGGGCTGATGCTCACCTTCCCGGTGCACCAGTCTGCCGACATCCTGTTCTGCAAGGCCAACCTGGTGCCGGTGGGCAAGGACCAGCTGCCGCACATCGAGATCACCCGCGTCATCGCCCGCCGCTTCGACGAGCGTTATGGCCGCGTGAACCCGAAGGCCCCGGTCTTCCCGCAGGCCGAAGCCCTGATGAGCCCGGCCCCGATGATCCTGGGCCTGGACGGCACCAAGATGAGCAAGTCCAAGGGCAACACCATCGAGATCGGCATGAGCGCCGACGAGACCGCCAAGCTCATCAAACGGGCCAAGACCGACTCCGAGCGCCACATCACCTATGACCCGGCCAACCGCCCCGAGGTGAGCAACCTGGTGCTGCTGGCCTCCCTGGCCACCGGCGGCGATCCGGTGCAGATCGCCGACGAGCTGGGCGATGCCGGTGGCGGCGGCCTGAAGAAGCTGGTCACCGAGGCGATCAACGAGCACTTCGCCCCCATCCGGGCACGTCGCGCCGAACTGGCGGCCAACCCCGACCACCTGCGTGAGGTCCTGCGCAAGGGCAATGAGCGTGCCAACGAGATGGCCGAGCAGACCCTGGACGAGGTGCGTCGGGCCATGGAGATGAAGTACTGAGTTCTCACTGCCCGGTCTCCCGGGCCAGGCAGTCGGCCAGGACGGCCAGCGCCCGGCCAAGCTCGTCGGGGCAGCAGTCGCCATAGGAGAGCACCAGCCCGTGGGCAGCCGGGTCCTGGTCCCATCCGTCGGACAGCAGACCGATCCCGAGGCCGCGGGCTCGGCAGCGGGCCTGCACCTGCACGGCCCTGGCCTGGTCACAGCCGAGCACCAGGATGTGCCCCGAGTCGTGCATCCCTGTCAGCGCGGGCAGGGACGAGACGGCCTCCTGCGCCACCTCCTGGCAGGCCTGCAGGCGTCGCCGGCCACGTGCCAGCCGTCGGCGCAGGGAGCCGTCGCCCAGGTGCTGGGCCAACGCCCGCTGCAGCAGCGGCGCCACCGGGGCGCCCATCGTGCTGCGCACTGCCAGCACGTCCGGCGCCAGGCTCGAGGGCAGCAGTACATAGCCGGTGCCCACGTCGCGCCCCATCACCCCGGCGAAGGTGCCCAGGTGCACCACCTGCTCGTCGGCCAGTTGCCAGATCGACGGCAGGGGAGCGCCGAGGTGGCGGAACTGGGAGTCGTAGTCGTCCTCCAGCAGCAGGCAGCCCCGGGCGGTGGCCCACTCGATCAGCCGGGTCCTGTCCACCGCGCCCAGGCTGGTGCCGCCGGGGAACTGGTGGTTGGGGGTCACCAGTGCGAGGTCGGGTGCCTCGGCCTCGGTCAGCCGTACCCCGAGCCCCGGCAGGGCCCGGCGCAGGCCGGGGAAGCCGGGTCGCTCCACGAGGCACTGCACGGGCCGTCCCAGCCTGTGGCGCAGCGCCTGGGCCACCAGGGCGAGGGCGTCGCGGGCTCCGGCGGTGACGACCATCCGGTCGATGTCGGGCTGCATGCCGCGGGTCTGGCGCAGGTGCTCGGCGATGGCCAGGCACAGCTTCGGCTGGCCCTGGGGATCGACCTCCCAGGCGGGGCGCGAGGGTGGGTTGGCAGCCTCGCGCAGGGCTCGTCACCAGCCGGGGTCGGCGAGGGGACGGGCCGTCTCAACGCCGGGGGTGAGGTCGAGCATCGGACGGGCGGGTAGGGCGCGCCGGTGCCGGGCCAGCGGGGGCGGCAGGCGGGTGGGCGTGGAATCAGGATGGACCATGATGCCTGAGCCGAGTCGGGCCACCAGGTGCCCCTCGGCGACGAGCTGGTCACAGGCGGCCAGGACCGTGCCCCGCGAGACATGCAGCGCCGTCGCCAGGGACCGGCTGGATGGCAGTCGTTCCCCGGCGACGATCCGACCCTCGGCGATGGCGTGCCGCACCCGTCGTACCAGCTGTTCCACCAGGGGAGTGGCTGTGTTGCGGTCCAGCGGCGGGACGGTGAGGACCTCCAGCGGTTCATCCATGGCACCAGTCAATTGGTCCAGTCAGATCGGCGCCAAATGGCACTGGCGCTGGTCCGGTCGGCTCGAGACGATGGCTGGGACCAACCAGCCAGGAGGAGAACCCGTGACCCTCACCCAGCCGAAGGACGACCGACAGCAGCGCGACACCCAGCACCAGGACCTCACCCAGAGGCTCGCCGGCGGCGTCCTCATGGACGTCGTCACCCCCGAGCAGGCCCACATCGCCGAACAGGCCGGTGCGGTCGCCGTGATGGCGCTCGAGCGAGTCCCCGCCGACATCCGGGCACAGGGAGGGGTGGCGCGGATGAGCGATCCCGACCTTGTCGACGGCATCATCGAGGAGGTCTCGATCCCGGTGATGGCCAAGGCCCGGATCGGGCACTTCGTCGAGGCCCAGGTGCTGCAGGAGCTGGGCGTCGACTTCATCGACGAGTCGGAGGTGCTCTCTCCGGCCGACTACACCAACCACATCGACAAGCGCGCCTTCCGGGACCCTTCGTCTGTGGTGCGACGAACCTGGGCGAGGCGCTGCGGCGCATCACCGAGGGCGCCGCGATGCTCCGCTCCAAGGGGGAGGCCGGAACCGGCGACGTCAGCGAGGCGATGCGCCACCTGCGCACCATCAAGGCCGAGATCGGCCAGCTCGCCGCCCGCAGCGAGGACGAGCTCTACGTGGCCGCCAAGGAGCTCCAGGCGCCCTACCCGCTGGTCAAGCAGGTCGCCAAGCAGGGCAGGCTGCCCGTGGTGACCTTCGTCGCTGGTGGCATCGCCACCCCAGCCGATGCCGCGATGATGATGCAGCTGGGGGCCGACGGCGTCTTCGTGGGTTCGGGCATCTTCAAGTCCGGCAATCCCGAGCGCCGCGCCAAGGCCATCGTGCAAGCCACCGCCCACTTCCAGGACCCGGGCGTCATTGCACGGGTCTCGCGCGGCCTGGGGGAGGCGATGGTGGGGCTCAACGTCGCCGACCTGCCCGCCCCGCACCGGCTGGCCGAACGGGGCTGGTGACAACGGGGCTGGTGACAACGGGGCTGGTGACAACGGGGCTGGTGAGAACGGGGCTGGTGGGGCGGACCGCGGGCCAGGAATGGACGACGCCCGGCCCCCCGTGCGTGCGGGGGATCGGGCGTCGCCTGGGCCTGCGGAGGATCAGCCCTCCGAGCTGGCGGCCTCGCCGGAGCCACGGCCACCACGGCTGCGGCGACGGCGGCGTGGCTTGCGCTCGCCGCCGTTGGCCTGGCCATCCGGCGTCGAGGACGCGGCGGCATCCGCGATGGTGGCAGCGGGGGTGCTGGCAGCGCCCTCGCCCAGCGGCTCGCCGTTCTTCAGGCGGCGACGGCTGCGTGCCGGTCGCTCCTTGCGCTCCTCGCGGGGACGCCCACGGCCGCCGTCGCGACCCCCGCGGCCACCGTCATGACCACCGCGCCCGCCACGGTCGTCCTCGCGATGGGGCCGGTCCTTGGGCTGTGCGCCGGGCAGCTTGCCCTTGGTGCCCTCGGGGATGTCGAGGTCGGTGTACAGGTGGGGGCTGGTGGAGTAGGTCTCGACCGGGTCGTCGAAGTCCAGCTCGAGGGCCTTGTTGATGGTCTTCCAGCGCACGATGTCGGCCCAGTCCACCAAGGTGATGGCGACGCCCTTGTGCCCGGCGCGGCCGGTGCGGCCGATGCGGTGCACGTAGGTCTTGGCGTCCTCGGGGCACTCGTTGTTGATCACGTGGCTGACGCCGGTGACGTCGATGCCGCGGGCCGCAACATCGGTGGCCACCAGGACCTTCACCTCGCCAGCACGGAAGCGCTTGAGGGCCTTCTCGCGCATGGCCTGGTTCAGGTCGCCGTGGATACTGGCCGCCGCGAAGCCGCGGTCCTCCAGGTCGTCGGCCAGGCGCTGGGCGGCGCGCTTGGTGCGGCAGAAAACCATCACCCTGTCCACATCGACCGACTGCAGGACGCGCGCGATGATCTCGGGCTTGTCCAGGTTGTGCGACTGGTAGACGAACTGGGTGGTGTCCGGGACCGTCGCCTTGGCGTCGTGGCCCTCGGCGCGCACATTGATCGGGCGGTGCATGTGCGCCCGGGCCAGTCCGACGATGGCGGCGGGCATTGTGGCCGAGAACATCAGCATCTGGCGCTCCGGCGGGGCCATGGCGATCAGCCGCTCCACGTCGGGCAGGAAGCCCAGGTCGAGCATCTCGTCGGCCTCGTCGAGCACCAGCATGCGCAGCCAGCCCAGGTCGAGGCTGCCTCGGTCGGCCAGGTCCTTGATGCGGCCGGGGGTGCCGACGACCACGTCGACACCCTTCTCGAGGGCCTGCAGCTGCTCGTCATAGCCCACACCGCCGTAGACGGTCAGCACGCGCACCTTGCGGATGGTGGAGGCCACCTGGAGGTCCTTGGAGACCTGCAGGGCCAGCTCGCGGGTGGGGCAGAGCACGAGCGCCTGCGGCTTGCCCGGGGGCATCGCCAGCTCGTCATAGCCCTCGTCGCCCTCCAGCAGGCTGCGCTGCAGGATCGAGATGCCGAAGGCCAGCGTCTTGCCGGTGCCGGTGCGGGCCTGCCCCATCAGGTCGGTGCCGGCCACCGCGATCGGGATGGCCAGCGTCTGGATGGGGAAGGGATGGGTGATGCCCTGGGCCTCCAGCGCCTGTTGGACCTCGGGCATCACGCCCAGGTCGTCCCACGTGGTCTGCACGTCGGGGGTGGGGGTGGAGGAGACGACGTCGTCGCCACCCAGGGCGTCGACGCGCTCTGCGTCAGTATTGAAGTTGTTCACCGTTCATGACTTTCTGGGAGCCGATCGTCAGACCGGCGGTCGTCGGCAGCTGGCCTGTTCCGGCGGCGCGGACGCCCACCGGGACCGTTGTCCCGGGGTTCGTCGCACCAGGCTCGGGGCTCGAACTGCCACCACGCCAGATGCGCAGTTGCCCCAAGACTACCCGTCATGGCCTTGACACGTGGCATGTGTTCCCCGCCGGGCAGGTCTGGACGGCTAGCCTTGGGCGCGTGAGCACCCATCGAGAGACCCCCGCTGCCGCAGAGACCGAGTTCCTGGGACTGGTGGCCTATGGCTCCCTGGCCGCCTTCGAGCGCACCGCCGCCGCCTCGGCAACGGCCGCCCAGCTGGGCGACAAGCTGGTGCTGGCCCGCATCGCGGGCCAGCGCTTCAGCCACCTCGACCGCCTGGAGCGTGAGCTGGTGGCCCGGGGCAGCAGCCTGGAGCAGGCGATGGCGCCCTTCGTCGGGCCGGTCAATGCCTTCAACCAGCACAGCGAACCCCGCTCGGCGGCCGAGGCCATGGTGAAGCTGTGCGTCATTGGCGGCCTGGTCAGTGACTTCGCCGCCATCGTCGGTGACCAGCTCGGCCCCGAGCTGCGCACCATCCTGGTGGGTTCCATCGACGACGCCGACCTGGCTGCCGAGCCGGGCAGGATGCTCGCCGCCGCCATCGCCGAGGACCCCGACCAGGTGGGGCGGCTGGCCCTCTACGGCAGGCGCCTGCTGGGCGAGGCCCTGAGCCAGGCGCAGAGCGTCGCCTCCCGCCACCCGCAGCTGACCGGCCTGTTGACCGGGCTGACGGGGGCTGAAGGCGACGACCTTGCTGCGATCAGCGAGTTGATGACCCGACTGGCCAGTGCCCATGCGCTGCGGATGGAGCAGCTCGGCCTGGTCCAGTGAGGCCAGTCCTGTTCGGTGAGGTGGGGGGCGGTCGCTCAGAGGCGGCCGAAACCCACCGGTCGGCTGTGTTCCTGACCGAGGTCGAGGTAGCCGATCTGTGCGGCCGGCACGATCACGCGTCGGCCCTTCTCGTCGACGAGGGACAGCACGCCATTGTCGGCCAAGGCGGAACGCAACTGCTGTTCCACGTCCTCGGCCGTCGTCTCGGCGTCAATGCTGACCTCGCGCTGGATGTTCTTCACACCAATCTTGATCTCCACGGGCCCCAACCTACCCGTCGGTGGCAAGCACCTGCTCCACACGGGCCAGGGCGACGGTGATGTTGTCGCGTCCGCCCTGCTCGTTGGCCCAGCGCACCAGCAGCTCCACGGCCTGGGCCGCGTCGCCGTCGGCGCGTGCCGCGACCTCCTGCACCAGGGGACGCATCAGCCCCGGCTCCGAGGCGTAGTTCCACAGCCCGTCGCTGCACACCACGAGCCAACCGGATCCCGATGGGCGGTGCTGCACCATGCGGGGCGTCACGTCGGAGGAGTCTGGCCCGATCCAGCGCGTGATGGCGTGGGCCTGGAAGCCGTGTTCTGCCTCCTCGCGGCTCATGCCCAGCTCCATGCGGGCCTGCGCGACGGAGTCGTCGACGCTGAGCAGGCGGACCTCCTGGTCGTCACCGATCCAGTAGGCCCGGCAGTCCCCGACATTGCCGACGCTCACCAGTCCGTCTGCCACCACGGCGGCCACGAGGGTGCACGATCCCGGCAGGAGCTCATTGCCGCTACTGGACATGACGGCGTCATTGGCCGCCAGGAAGGAATCGGTGAGGGTCGCCTGGATCTGTTCGGGTGAGGCAGGCAACGACCGCAGCATCGCCACCAGGGTGGTCGAGACGACCTCGGCGGCGATCGAGCTGGAACGCTCCGAGCCGAGCGAGGTGGACACCCCGTCGCTGACGACCATGACGGCCACCTGGTCTGCGACCCGCCCCCGCCCGGCCAGGGCGAGGGCGTCCTGATTTGTTTCGTGGCGCTGGCCCACGTCACTGCAGCCGGCCAGCCACGGCAACGGGGCCAGGGTGTAGTGGTCGCGTGCTTCGCTGCTGGCGGGCAGGATGTCGACCCCTCGGCCGTCACTCCCGGTCGCGGACATGCCGCCGTGGCCTGAGGTGTGGTCGCTCATGGCTGAATCTCATCATGAGCCACCGGCGCGCGCCAGTCGTGCGGCTCCCCCCGGCACGGGCAGCTCCGGAACAGGTGACGGGGTCCTTCAGGCGGCGTCGCCTTAAGGACCCCGTTCCCGGTGATGGATCACCAGGTGGTCCCGAGCGGCTCCCGCCTCCTCTGGAGACCGGAGCCGCTGGCCGCTAGAGCGGACGGACGTGGTCGGCCTGCTGGCCCTTCGGTCCCTGGACGATGTCGAACTCGACGGCCTGGCCCTCGTCGAGCGAGCGGAAGCCCGACGACTCGATGGCGCTGTAGTGCACGAAGACATCCTCCTGGCCCCCATCGACGGCGATGAAGCCAAAGCCCTTCTCGGCATTGAACCACTTGACGGTTCCAGTTGCCATGACTGTTCTCCCCACTCAACTTGCGTGGGACCGCACCTCGGTCCCTTGGGCAAGCCTGTCACAGCGAGGGTCATGACGAAAGCCGGGGTCGATGAATTGCCGTGGGTGGGGGCGGGGCAGGCCAGGCCCCGGGCCCGCGTCGCGTGACCAAACTGATGCTCCTATCTCGTGTCAAGCGGCTTTGAGCCATTCGCGGTAGTTGTGGGCCAGCGTGTCGTCACGGCGTTTGCCGA
>NZ_BAAGQL010000011.1:0-43757 GCF_054783495.1 Luteococcus sediminum
GATCAGTTTGTCGGTAGCCCAGCAGGGCACCAGTCAGAGGCAGGGTCACGACTCCCCAAGGCTCTTACCATCATGTATGTCGGAGTCCGCCTCGAAATCGAGCTGGTCGGCCTCGGCGGTGGCGATGTACTCCCGGAACCCGATGGTCTGGTCCCGCAGGGCGGTGCCGGTGGCGCTGAGCGCCGGTCCCTTGCTCCGGTGGATGCCGATGGCGAGCCCGATCCCCAACCCGATGAGCCCGAAGAACCAGACGGTTATCGGCTATTCGCACTTGGCCGTGGTGCCTTGGCTGGTCAAGCGGTGTTGCCGCGCCCGGTGGGCGCTGCGGAGCAGGATACGGGTTTGGTAGTGATCACTGTTGCGGTAGCCGCGCCCGGTCCGCTTGATGTGCTTGATGGCGGTATTCGCTGCTTCGGTGCGGGCGTTCGTCACGCCGGTGGCGATGGTCACCTCGATGGCGGGCCACCAGGCGGTGATGGTCGCTCCGAACCGGTCGGTCTCGTCGGTGTCGGCTGCGACCACCCAGGCGTCGAAGCGGGTCTTCGCGGCGCGGGCTTCCTCGATGGTGTGGCTGGCCAGGATCAGCCTGAGGGCTTCCTTGACGCCCCAGGCGGCGCCCAGTTCGCCGGTCGGGTCGTCGGCGGCGAGCACCTGTTCCAGGCGTGCCCGTCCGCGTGGGCTGAGCGTGTCGTAGCCACGTAGCAGCAGCATCCGGTGCGCCCAGGCCGGGTCGACCTTCCGGCCACGCCGCTGGTGCACCTCGTGGGCGAGGCGTTGCCGTACCCGGGTCACGCACTGGTTTCCCAGCTGGACCAGGTGGAAAGGGTCGACCGCGATCTTCGCGTTCGGCAGGCAGCCGGTGATGGCCTTCTTGAACGCGGCCGAGGGGTCGATCGCCACCACTGTGACGCGGTCCCGCCAGACCTGGCTACGGGCGGTCAACCAGCCTTCGACAGCGGCGCTGTCACGGCCATCGACGACGCCGAGGACCTGACCGAAGCGGGTGTTCACGCTCGTGGTCATCCACGGCTCGACCCGGGACCAGCCGCCAGTGTCGGGGTCCCGGTACCAGCGCACTGTTCGGTAGCGATGCTCATCGACCCCGAGCTGGGTGACATGCAGAGCATCGGTATCGGGCAGCGTGTCGATCGCGCTGTTCACCGTCTTCTGAGCAGTCCACCAGGCGACCCCGAAGCTGGCGGCCACAGCGGCGACGGGCCGGCCGTGATCGATCACGGCCTCCAGCAGGCCCCGCCGTAGCCGACTCGTGCACCGAGCCCGCACCGGCAACTCTGCTGTGGCTTGGGTGCACGTCCGCCGCGAGCACGCCCCCTCCGCACACACCAGCCGCGGCTTCACGACGATGACCTCGATGCTGCCAGCGTGCGGGATGTCCTTCACGCGTTGCCGACACCAGGCATGGACCCGGGCCGACATCACCCCGCAGTCAGGGCAGCCATCGGCCACAGTGTCGGCATGCACGATCACGCGCCGACCGCCCGAGGGCAGGTCGACCGCGTCGATCACGTGGTAGTCGGGCAGGTTGAAGATCACGCTCGCAGCGTTACGCCGCGAGCACGTAGGCTCGATCACAGCTCGTGGTCCTTGTCCGGGAGAATGCTTCGCAACACCCATCCCAGCGCAAGGCCACGAGCCCTTGCATCAACGACCCACCACGCTCAACTACGAGTAGCCGAAAAAGCGGCACTTGATCAATCCTGGTTGATCTTCCCGCTGATAGTCTCGCTGTGTTCGTCGTCGTCGGTGCGGGATCACGTGCCTCGGGCGAGACCCGCAGCCTCCACACCGTCGTCTGTACCGCCAGAGCGTCATAGGAGATCTCATGACCATCACGACCGAGCAGGCCCGAAATCTCATTCTCGAGCACTGCCGAGAGAACGACCTGCCCATGACGGAGGTTGACCTGGACCGGCCCCTGGTCGACTTGGACCTCGACTCCTTGGACCGGCTGGAGATAATCCAAATGCTCGAGCGAGAGTTTCAGGTCAAGGCCGACAAGCAGGAGGTCATGGCCCTAGAGACTTTGAATGGGTTCGTCTCCTACTTCGCGGCTCTGACCCGCTAGACCATGCCTGCCGGAATCGTCGCGATTGCAGCGGATCTCACCGGGGCCCCAGTCAGCAGCGCCGACTTTGGCGCCATCGATCTCACCCGCGAGTGGATCGAGAGACGGTCCGGGATCTCGTCTCGCCACTGGTGGCCAGAAGACGTCGAACTGCATGTTCCGGCAGGCAGGGTGTGCAATCAGGTAATGGCGGGCGCCAGCCCTGGTCGCTGCACTCTCATCGTCGTCAGTACCAGCAGTTCCCAGCGGGTACCCCCGCTGGCTGCTCTCGTCGCCTCGGCAGCCGGGCTGCCCACCGACACCTTGGTCTTCGATATGAATAGCGCGTGCTCAGGTTTCGTTGCCGCACTCGTGACCGCGGCTTCCCTGGTGGACGCAGGCCAGTCCGACTCATGCATCGTCTGCACGGTCGAGGCGATGTCGCGGGTCACCAATCGCGCCGACCGGAAGTCAGCTTTCCTGTTCGGCGATGGCGCAGCAGCAGTGCTCATCGAGTCCCGCGAACACTTCTCGCCTGTCATCTCGCGCAGCGGCACCGATGGCTCATGCGCTGACCTGATGAGAGATCGTGGCAGCGGGATCGAACTCGACGGCATGGAGGTCTTCGATCACGCCGTCACTCGCATGCAGGAGCTCGCCCAAGCGGCCGCTCAGGACACTCCGCGGCCCACAGCGATCATCCCGCATCAGGCGAATGGTCGCATTCTCACGGCTACTCAACGGGGCGCTGGGGTCAACATCCCTTTCATCGACCGGATCGCGATGATGGGAAACACGTCCTCGGCGTCCATTCCGCTCGCCATGTACCTAGCGCTCTGCGATGGGGAGATTCCCCCGCAGGGCAGACTCGCCGCGTTGTCTTACGGCGCCGGTGAGACGTGGGGATCGGCGAGTACAAACTACGAGGTCCACCTCGCGGAGGCCGCGACGGTGGATCAGAGTGGTGCTGCGGCCGACAGGGCAGTGCCGCGATGACCCCCACTGACGCCTGGGTCCTGAGGTCAGGTTTCCTCACTGGCCCTCTGGCTCATCCCGCCGATGCTCTAGTGAGAACCCAGTACGAGCTTCCGCCGCTCAGGAGCGGCGAGGTCGTGGCCACGCCGCTCCTGGGGGCGTGGGAAGCGAATATCGACCACGCGGTCACGCGATCACCGATCGATGTCTGTTCCACCCGTGAGGAGGACGAGATCGTGCTGGGAAATCTGGGAGTGGTGCGCGTCGACGAACTTGGCCCGGGCTGTGAACGCAGCAACCTGGCTCCCGGGGATGTCTGCATGCTGATGCCATTCGGGGTCACCGACCGGCATGGTTTCGCAGAACTGGTGCACGCCTACGACTGTCCGGGAACGCTGGGTCTCCTGGCCCGAGAAACACACCTCCCCGCCGAACTGCTGCTGCCCATCCCGCCCGGAACACGGCACACCCTGGAGCAGTGGGCCACCTACGGCAGGTTGTTCACCGCCCTGGACCTGTGGCGGAGGGCCCAGACCATCTTGCAGCTGCAGGCCCCAGACCACGACCCGTCCCAGGAACTGATCTTTGCGTGGGGCGGCGGCGTTGCCCTGATCTTCCTGCAGATCGCCCAGCAGCACGGCTATCGCACAGCCATGACTGCCAGCTCCGACGTACGGCTTGAGCTGATCACATCACTGGGGATAACCCCGGTAGACCGTCGTGCCTTCCCCCATCTGAACGTGCCCCGTCGCACCTCGTCTCAACCGGGCGCGCACGCGCGCCACCAGGAGTCCCGCCGCGCCTTCCTCGCTGCTGTCGCCGAACTGAGCGATGGCAGCGGCGCGGCGATCGTCCTGGACAATATTGGAGAGGCGCTCTATCCCGTGACCCTCGGGGCTCTGGCCCGCGAAGGTGTGCTGGCCACGTGCGGGTGGAAAGCGGGGATGCGAGTGTCCCACCTGCGTGGGAGTGAGTGCATCCAACGCCATGTGCACCTGCACACGCATGTGTGGCACCGGCATTCCTCCGCAGCGATGCGAGACTGGTTTGAGGCTGGCAACTTGGTGCCCCCTAGCCATGCCATCTCCGTCGTCAATTTTGACGAAATCGGCAGAATGGCCCGGACATCCGTGGAGCAGGGGCTTCCCGACTACTTCACCCTCTATCGCAACGAGCTAGCGTGAGCGGGGCGCTGCTCGCGGCCGTCCTGCCTGCCTCGGTCGCCTCGTCAGAGATCCGGGGCACGTTCGTCGGCGAAACGGCACTCTTCCCCAGTGAGGCCCGTCTGGTCCATCGCGCAGTCTCCCGCCGGCGGCGCGAGTTCGCGGCCGTACGTGCCTGTGCCCGCACCTGTTTGGCTCGGCTCGGGGAGCCCGCTGTCCCAGTCCTCCACGACAGCCACGGCGCTCCTGTCTGGCCAGCCGGCGTCGTCGGCAGCATGACTCACTGCGTGGGCTTCGCTGGGGCTGCTCTCGCTTCTACCAGTACGACGCGATGCCTCGGTATCGATGCTGAACCCAACGAACCGCTCGCCAGTGGCCTGCTGGAGATGATCGCCTCAGCTCCAGAGATCCAGCAGCTGCCACCGCTTACCCAAGTGTGCGCGGACAAGCTCCTTTTCAGCGCGAAAGAGGCTGCATACAAGGCCCTCTACTTCTTGTCCCCCGCCCCCATCGACTTTCTCGCTCTCCAGGTCACGGTCCGACCCGACGGCGTCCTGGACGCCCGTCACATAGAGGGATCGTCGATGACGGCACCGCGATTGATGCAGCTGAGTGGTCGGTGGTACGCCGACGATGCCCTGATCGTGACGGCCTTCCATGCTGCGGCTCCTCGCTATGGGTCACCCGGTTCCAGGAAGGGAAAGACGTGTCTGTGATGATGTCCACACCTGTTGAGAGACTCACCGATGGGGATCGTCAGGCGCTCCTGCGCTCGATGCTGCTCAGCCGCGCACTCGACGACGAGGCAATAGCCCTGGCAGCGATGTCGAGGCTGGATCTGTGGCTGTCGTGCCGCGGGCAAGAGCCGATCCAGGTAGCTGCTGCACTCGCATTCGAAAAGGCCACGATCGTTCCCAGCTTTCGTGAGCACGCTCTCGCGTTCACCCGCGGGATCTGTCCAACGGACGTGTGCGGCGTGTGGGCCGGGCGGAACTTCAGCGGCTGGGACGCGGTCAAGCACCGCTTCTTTCCCTACACACTGGTCCTGGCTGCGCAGTGTCACCACGGCGTCGGATACGCACTGGGCCGACGGCTCCTCGGCGATCCGACGACCGTGGTGATCTGTCTGGGCGATGGTGCCACGAGCGAGGGGGAGGCTTCCGAGGCGCTGAACCTTGCCGCGGTTGAGCATGCGCCCGTGATCTTCCTGGTGATGAACAACGGGTGGGCTCTGTCCAAACCCACACACGAGCAGATGGCAGCCTCTATGGAGGACCGCGCGCGAGGCTTCGGAATCGCGTCCGCAAGCGTCGACGGTCTGGACCCCGAAGCAAGTCTGCTAGCTGCGCGCCGCGCATTCGCCCACGTTCAGTCGGGCCGAGGACCCTACTTGTTAGAAGCCCACGTCGTCCGCGTCCACGGGCACGCCTCCAGCGACGACCAGCACCGATACCGCAGCATCGAGCAGATAGCGGCGGCGGCAGACAAAGATCCCGTCCCGGCTTACCGGGACCGGCTCCTGGGCGAGTGTGTGGTCGACGCCGCCTGGCTCGACGAGGTGGCCGGGGAAGCGGCGCTGCTGCGTGCCCAGATGGTTGAGGAGTTCTCGCGATGACAGCGATCACACCCACCAATGGGGCGACGCTCGCGTCCGGAATCAACGCCGCCCTGGCATCGCTGATGGATGCGGATCCGCAGGTGGTCCTGCTCGGACAGGACATCGGCGAGCTGGGAGGGGTGTTTCGTGTCACCTCTGGGTTGACGCAGCGCTTCGGGGCCGCCCGGGTGCGCAACTCCATCTTGTCGGAGGCCGCCATTGTGGGACAGGCCATCGGCATGTCCCTGGCCGGGATGCGACCTATCTGTGAGATCCAGTTCGACGGATTCACCTATCCGGCGGCGAGCCAAATCATCACACAGGCCACTCGGATGGCGCAGCGGTGGGAGGGTCGAGCCGACGCCAATGTCGTCATCCGCATTCCGAGCGGCGCGGGGACCAGGGCCGTCGAACATCATTCCGAGTGCAATGAGGCGCTTTTCGCGCGAGTCGCCGGCCTGGCTGTGGCTTGCCCCTCGACCGGCCAGGATTATGAGGAGGTTCTGCGCCACGCGGTAGCCACGGGTGGCCCCACCGTCATCTACGAGCCAATCCGGCTTTACCACAGGACGCGCGTGGAGGCGCGCGAGGATAACCCCCGCTCCTCGGCCACTGCTGCCCGCGTCGTCCGGACGGGCTCTGACCTCACCGTTGCCTGCTACGGAGCCATCACCAATGACGTGTTGCGTGCCGCCTGCGAGGTTGCTGACAGGGTTTCTGTCGAAGTGGTGGACCTGCGGTGGCTCTCGCCACTGGACATGGCGACGGTTGCGGAATCGATCCGCAAGACCGGAGCGCTGCTCGTGGTCCATGAGAGCAGCATGGAATACGGCATCGGTGCCGAGGTCGCGGCCAGTGCCGCCGAGATGTGCTTCCCCGACCTTCGCGGGGCACCGCATCGGCTGGCCCCGCCCTCCGTCGCATACCCACCAGCGGACAAGGCCGACGACTACCTGCTGTCGGTTCGAAGCATCATTGACGCAATTGAGGAGATGACACGATGAGCAACGCTGTCGACGTCCTGATTCCACACTTTGGGCAAGGCCTGGACGAGGCCCTGCTGACCGCCGTCTTCGTTGACGCGGGCGCACATGTGGAGCGAGGAGATGCACTCGCCGAGGCGGAGACCGCAAAGTCCACGGTGGAGATCGTGGCGGAGCAGGCGGGCGTGGTGACCGAGTTTCTCCTTCAGAAGGGGGCCATCGTCGAGGCTGGCGAGGTGCTTTGCCACCTCCGGCCTGACGCGGCCTGACGGCGGCGGGGCCTGACGAGGGCTAGATGGTGTGAAAATTCCCCGTCACCCGAACCATCTAGGGCCGGTAGTCCGCCAGCTTCCAGGGACCTACGACATTTGCGTCGATGGCTTCCAGCCCAGCGCCCTCGCGAAGGACAATTGCTGCGTTCGTTCCGACGGCGCCGAAACTGGTGACCAGTGCTGTCAGCCCTTTGACTGAGGGCAGATGCTCAACCCTGGCGGGGAACCTCACTCCGCAGCGGTCCACATCGATCATGTCGTTGGGATGGGTAAATCCCGCCAAGGGTGCCACCTCGCGATGACGCATGCTGAGCAGCGCCTTGACCACCCCTACCAATCCGGCGGCACTTTCAGCATGGCCAAGATTGGACTTTGCCGAGCCGAGCCACACGGGCTGGTCACGGTCGGCCAGGGCCATCGTGTAAGTCTCGACCTCCACCGCGTCGCCGATCTGGGTGCCTGTCCCATGTCCTTCGATCAGAGACAGTTCTTTCGATGAGACGGCAGCGTCGGCGAGGGCTGCGCGGATCAGGTTCGCTTCGACAAGGATGTTGGGAGCTCCCAGTCCAGTGGCACGGCCGTTGTTGTTCACGGCTGCCCCCAGGATCGTGCCCATCACACCTTCTGTCGACTCCCCCTCCCGTCGCAGAACCAGGGCGACGCATGCATCGCCCCGCACGAATCCGTCTGCGCTGGCCGAGTAGGAGGCCGTGTTCCCCTGTTCTGACAGAGTGCCAGCGATCCGGTGCTCAATGTGAGCCCTGGGTGACAGCACGATGTTAACCGCGGCCACCACCGCCACGTCGATCTCATGGCGTGTCAGGGCCAACCTCGCCGTATGGAGGGCCACGAGCGACGAGGCGCAGGCCGCATCCACGCAGTAGGCCGGTCCGCTGATCCCGAGCGAGTATGCGAGTCGTGCCATGGCGATGGAGCTGCCGTTGCCGCTGGCCCAGGCGAAGTCGATGTCTCCAGGGCACCACTGTTGGTAGTCGTCCTCAAGACCCGCCACGAAGAGGCCAGCTGCTTCACTGTTCTGCCCGTCCTGAGGCAACCCGGCACGAGCCATCGCCTCCCGGCAGACCATGAGGAGCTGCCGATGGCGTGGGTCCATCCCGACCGCCTGCTCCGGCGTGCACTCGAAGGCGGTCGGGTCGAAGGCGAACACGTCGTGCAGATAGGCGCCCCGATCGGGAAGTTCGTTCCACACGCTGGCGAAGGGCCCCATCCGCTCCTCGGGAAGTGGCCCGAACGCATCCCGGCCCGCTGCGAAGAACTCCCACAGAGCTCTCCCCGAGGTCAGCGGAAGACCGCTGTCGTCGTGGCCAGGCAGGCGCCACGAGAGGCCGACGATGTCAGCAGTAGCTGGCGCCTCGAGCACACGGATCCGCTCCTTGAGCGCCTGGATCACCTTCAGCGTCCGCTGCATGGCGACCGCTGCCGGATCAGCCGCGGTTTCCGCCCCGCTCATGCGTTGACCGCCTCGACGGTCTCAGCCTCATGGGCTGCGGTCACTCGCGCGACCAACTCCTCGGCCAGCTTCTTGGTGGTCGAGTAGGTCCAGAGCAGGGTGGCAGGCAAGGGCATGCCGAAGGCGCTCTCGAGCCGGTTGCGCAATTCGATGCCCATCAGCGAGTCCAGTCCGAGAGATTTGAAGGGAATGTCATCGCCAGCCTGAGCGGGGTCAAGTTGTAGAACCTGCCCCACCAGACGCCTGACCTCTTCAGCTGCCGCAGCCACGCGCTCGTCCTCGCCGAGGGCAAGCAGTTTCTCCGCGACGCGCCCACCGGAGCCTCCGCTATGGCCGCCGAAGTCCGCGAGAGAGGACATCGTGTGCAGCTGTGCGCGCTGCGGGTAGGAGATGAAGAATTGCTCCCGGTCCAGCGGGGCAAAGGCGACCTCTGACTCCCCCTTTTCGAGGAAGGAGAACAGCGCCTCCCATCCTTCCGTTGGCTCGAAGCTCAGCATGCCGAAGGATGACAGACGCGCACCACGAATGGCATCGGCTGCGGCCAGACCGATCTTGTCAAAGGCGCCCCAGGCGACGCTCAGGGCCGCAAAACCTCTGCTGCGGCGACGTCGTGCGAGGGCGTCCAGATAGGTGTTGGCCGCCGCATAGGCACCCTGCCCAGGGTTGCCCAGCATGCCGGCTGCGGAGGAGAAGAGGACGAACATCTCCAGCGGCTCATCCTGGCTGACTCGGTCCAGTACCTCCGCGCCGAGAACCTTCGGATCGAGCACACGCGCGATCTGCTGAGGGGTGACGTTCTGAATGGTTGCGTCCTCTAGGATGCCGGCCGTGTGCACAATGCCACGCACAGGCGGAAGCCCCTGCCATGCGCGGCGCACCGCTGCCTCGTCGGTGATGTCCGCCTGCCGAAGGTAGACAGTTGCCCCCGCGGCGGTGATCTCATCGATGCGCGACTGCTCGTCCGGAGTCGGCCCTCTCCTTGCCAGAAGGGCGATGTGTCCTGCCCCCCGCTGGGCCATCTCGCGGCCGAGCGAGAGCGCCAGGGCTCCCAGTCCGCCGGAGATGACGTAGCAGCCATCAGCCCGCAGTCGGCCCTCGTGCAGGGGGTTGGGCTCCAGGACGTTCACCGTTGCCGGATCAGAGATGACGAACTTGCCCACGTGAGATCCGGCAGACATTTCGCGGAGAGCCCGGGGCGTCTCGGCGTAGGAGCGCAGAACCAGCGCGGGAGGACGGATCCGGCCCGCCTGAACCTGCTCCCAGGACTCGGCCAAAACCTTGGCGAAGGTCACGGGGCGCTCGTACATGAGGCGGGCTACATCGACGGAGGCTAGGCCAACACCGCGGCGCAGGAGGCCCATGCTGATGGAACGGTCGGAGTAGATGTCCTTCTTGCCGACCTCCACAAAGCGTCCGCCGTCAGCCAGAAGTGCCATGCCCTCATCGATGGCGCGACCAGTCAGCGAATTGAGGATCACGTCAACTCCGCGACCGCCGGTCAGCTCGCGAACCGGCTCGACCCACTCCAGGTTGCGGGACTGGAAGACGTACCCCACCCCTCGACTGCGCAGGTACTCTCGCTTCTCGGGGGTGCTCGCTGTGGCGATGACGGTGGCGCCACGGGAAAAGGCGATCTCAATCGCCGCCAGCCCAAGTCCTCCTGCGGCGGAGTGGATCAACACTGTCTCTCCCTCTGACAGCTGCCCCACGCGTACCAGTGACTCCCAGGCCGTGACCATGACCATGGGTAGCGACGCCGCCTCCTCGAAGCTCATTCCCTCCGGGATCTGGTGCACATGCTCAACCGGCACGATGAGATGGGAAGAGAACGCTCCTTCACCCGCGCAGGTGATCACTCGCCTGCCCACGAGGGACGGCGTAACCTCCGCTCCGACGCGGGCCACGACACCGGCTGCATCCAGCCCCAGAGCCAGAACCTTCCTGTCCTCGCCGGGGTAGCGGCCCATGGCCTTGAGAACGTCAGCGAAGTTGAGCGCGGAAGCCTGCATCTCCACCTCCACCTCGTGGGGTGCCAGCGCCCGACGGCGCATGGTGCGGAACTTCAGTCCGTCCCACCTACCGACGCGGTCGGTCACGAGTTGGAACGGCTCACGCCGGGTCGCCCAGTCCTGCCAGCCGGGGTGCTCGGCCTGGTCCACCAGGTGGGCGTCGCAGATCACCGCGGCCTGACGCTCGTCGTCGACCCAGCGGACCTCGTCCTCTGGACCACCGTGCATGATCTCTGCCACGACCTGACTGATTCCGTCTGCACCGGCCGCGACGTCAACGATCCGAACGGAGAGCTCCGAGTACTCGTTGCGGATCACTCGGGAGAATCCCCAGAACAGCGCGGCGCCAGCGTCAGGCTCCGCATCCGCCTGCGCGTCTGCCGTGATGACCACCAGGTGCGGAGCAGGCGCCTGTGTGGAAGCGGCGCGGACAACCTCGGCAAGTCGAGTCAGAGCGTCGCGCTGACTCTCGACTCCGGCCTCGCGATCTGGCGCGATGAACACGACGATCGACGCTGCCGACGCATCGACGACGCTGGTTCCCTGCGCTGACAAAGCATCGCGAAGCGCGGCTGCGCGAGCCGCCGAAGCGGGGGTGTCCACGACGGCGACCTCGTCCTCCACCGTGGTCTCGGGCAGGGGCGTTGCTTCCCACGATATGCGGAAAGCCTTGTCGAGCGTCGTGGAACTGCCGCCGTCGAGCACCTGCATCCGCAGCCCGCGGACCTGGCTGATTACCTGGCGGTTCTCGTCGTAGATGTCGATGTCGATGAGATCACCCTCGACGCGGGCGTAGGAGAACACCGTTGTGATGGGGTGGAGCCCGATCTCAGGCGAGAGGTACAGGGCATCGATGGCTACAGGAACCACAGGTCCGTCGTGAGTGACAGCCGGGAGTGCCGCCTGCAGCGT
Organism: Luteococcus sediminum; assembly: GCF_054783495.1. NCBI lineage: Bacteria > Bacillati > Actinomycetota > Actinomycetes > Propionibacteriales > Propionibacteriaceae > Luteococcus > Luteococcus sediminum. The sequence continues at coordinate 11,448 of NZ_BAAGQL010000011.1, forward strand.
CGAGTCCATGAGGGCAGGGTGGAGCCGGTGAGCGAAGGCTTGCAGCGGAGTATCTGGCGGTACGGTGCAAAGTGCCAGCGACTCCGAGCCCACGTGCCACAGCTTCTGGATGGCACGGAAGGTCGGCCCGTACTCGATGCCGCGATCTGCGGCGCGCTGGTACACCTCGGCTGGCTCCATCGGAGCGAGCTCGGTCATCCACTCCGGGAAGTCAATGAGCTCCTCCGGTCCCTCGTTGGAGAGACGGCAGCGGCTCACGGTTCCCCAGGCTCCGCTCAGTGCGTCGTATTCGGAGAGCTCAAATGCGGCGCAACCGGCATCCTCCTCGCGCCACGCCACCTCGGCGACGATCGGTTCCTCACCGAAGGTGAGGTCAGACAGGAACTCGATCTGTCGAAGCATGGTGTGGCGCTGCTCCATGCGCTCGATGCTGCCCCGCAACGCGATGTCGATGATTCCTGTGCCTGGCATGACGACCGTGCCCGTCACCTGGTGATCTCGGACCCAAGGCATGGCGGCCTCAGTCAGCTGGGGTCGGCCCACCCAGGTCCCTTGCTCTGTGCGCGATGGCAGCATGGGAGCGTCAGTCGTGTTAACCCGGCCGGAACCGTGCAACCAGCGATGCTCTCGGCGCCACGGATAGACGGGGAGTGACGTGGCACCGAGGTCCTGCACGAGTCCCAGCGCCGGCAGACCACGCGTCCACGCCTGGCAGTGGGCGGCGAGCACGTCGCGCAGCTGGCCCGCCTCGCGCTCCATGCTGGTCAGGATGACGGCGCTCTGCTCCTGAGTCTCCGTTACCTCCTCGAGCGGCTGGCGTAGCAGCGGATGAGACGAGACCTCGATCACATGGGTCACGCCGTTGCGCATCTGCGCTGCCATGGTTTCGCCGAAACGGACCGGGCTGCGCAGGTTCGCGGTCCAGTAGGCACCGTCGAGTTCCGGGCCAGAGACCGGCGTAGCCGTCACGGTCGAAACCATCGGGATCTGAGCCGGTCGCGGCGAGATGTCGGCCAGCGCTGCAGTGATGTCGTCGACGACCGCATCCACCTGTGGGCTGTGGGAGGCGTAGTTCACCTTGACCAGCTTGCAGTAAATCCCGTCGATATCGAGCAGCTCCTTGAGCACTAGGACCGAGTCCTTCTCGCCAGAGACGACGCAGCTCGTGGGACTATTGATGACTGCAACGGAGATGCTCGACTCGAAGCCGACTAGCTGCTTCTGGGTCTCTTCGGCGCTAGCACCCACGAACAGCATGTGGCCCTTGCCGGTCAGACACTTGAGAATCTTGGCGCGGCGTGCGACCACCTTTGCACCGTCCTCGACGGTGAGGATGCCGGCAGCGGTCGCCGCTGCGATCTCACCCTGGCTGTGGCCGACGACAACGTCTGGGCAGATGCCCGCCTGTCGCCACAGCCGGAAGATGCCCAGCGCCATCGCCCACAAGATCGGCTGCACGACCTCTGGCGCCTCCCAGTCCAGCTCGATCTGGCCTCTTAGCGCCTCCCGCAGGTCCCAGTCAACTTCGGGCAGGAGGGCAGCAGCACACTCGTCCATCGTCTGGGCAAAGACGGCGCTTTCGCTCATGAGGTCGACGCCCATTCCACGCCACTGGGAGCCCTGCCCAGGGAATACGAAGCAGGTGCGACCTACCTCGGCTGCGCGACCCGTCATGACGTCAGCGATGTCATCCTGGGCCTCGGCGAATGCTGTCAGCTTGTCCGCTGCGTCGGATGCCGACGTGGCGATCACCGTCGTTCTGTCGAGTAAGGCGTCACGGTGCCAGGCCAGGGTCGAGGCGATCCTGGCGAGATCGTCAGGACGGCTCGCGACAGTCTCAGCCAGGTCCCTCGCGCGGGTCCGCAGCGCCTCGTCGCAGTGGGCGGAGATAGGAAGAACTATTGGGCCAGTCGAGGTCGGCGCAGCACTGATGACGCGCGCCCTGTCCGCAGAACGCACCACGACGTGGGCGTTGGTACCACCCCAGCCAAAACTGTTGATTCCCAGGTAGGCCGGTTCGTTCGTGGGCAGCTCGAAGGGCTCCTGCAGGACGCGCACGTTCAGGGCGGCGAAGTCGATTGCAGGATTGAGCTCCGCTGTCGTGAGTGTCGGTGGCACCTGACCGCGCTCCAGGGAAGCTAGGCACTTCACCAACCCCGCAATACCGGAACCAGCCTCAAGATGACCGATGTTGCCCTTGAGCGAACCCACCGGGAGCGGGGAGCTTTCAGAGCGCCGGGTCGCCACTTCAGCACCCAGAGCCTTCAGCTCCGCCGGATCGCCCACCTTTGTACCGGTTCCGTGGCCCTCGACGTAGCAGAGGCGATCAAGGAGCTCCGGGTGCGCGGAGTAGATGGTGCGGTACAGGGCAGCCTGGCCCTCTGGGCTGGGGGCGGCGATGGAGTCGCCGCCACCGTCATTGTTCACTCCTGTTGCGACGATGAGGCCGTGGCAGGGCTCGCCGGGTGCGACCTCATCGGCCCGCTTGAGCAGCACCACCCCACCGCCCTCACCGCGTACGAAGCCGTTGGCCAGGGCGCTGTACGGGCGGCAGACACCGTCTGCGGACAAGGCGCCGAAGTGGCCAAGGTTGCGGAACCCCCAGGGATCGAGGATCAGATTGATGCCGCCCACGATCGCCGCCTCGATCTCCCTTGCGGCGAGCGCCTGGCAGGCGAGGTGCAGCGCGACCAGGCCCGAGGAGCACCCCGTCTGCACCGTGAGGCTGGGGCCCCGTAGACCCATGAAGTAGGAGATTCGCTCGGCCATCATGTCCAGGGCGAGGCCTGGAGCCGTGTGCTGGTTGACGGGGGCCCCAACATCCCACCCGATGTGCTCGTAGTCGATCCCACCCGCGCCGAAGTACACCCCGACGCGGCTGTCCCGCAGGGACTTCGCCACGATGCCAGCATCCTCGAGCGCCTGCCACGCCAGTTCCAGAGCGAGCCGCTGCTGGGGGTCGACGTTGTCAGCTTCACGCGGAGACATCCGGAAGAAGGTCGCGTCGAAGCCTGTCACGTCGGGCAGGAAACTCCCCACACCAAGAACATCGAGGTCAGGGTCCAGAGGCTGGGTGGTATCCCAACGATCTCCCGGCACTGGCGTGGTGGTGCATTCGCGGCGCATCAAGAGCTCCCACAGTTCCTGCGGGCTTTGGACGCCGGCGTAGCGGCATGACATGCCGACGACAGCGATCGACGGGTCGGGGCGTGAATTCATGACGATCTCCAAGGCTTGTGACAATCGGGTGACGATGGAAGGTGGCTACCCAGCGACGAGGCTGCGGCGTCGGAAGATCAGCAGTGCTGCCGCGGCCATCAGCAGACTGAGAACGGCCATGACGGCGGCAGCACGGGTATCCCACGCTGCGAGCGGGACGTGGCCCATCCACTCCAGCGGTGAGAAGTGGCGCGCGGCCGAGCCCAGTCGCAGCATGTCGGCACGCAGGGTGACGATCGCGGCCCAGGCGACCAGCAGCCAGGTGGGCAGGACCAGACGGGGGCGCAGCGCACCAAGCAGCATCGCGAGACACGTGAGGAAGACGACTGGGGCGACATATGCCCCCGCGTCGCTCAGAGACTGAGCAAGGCGAGACCAGTCACGGTAGGACAGCGACAAGCCAGCGCCGGTGAGGGCGGCACACACCAGCAACACAGCCAGGGACCAGGCGAGCGACACACCCAAACCGGTGAGGCTCCAGCTGGTACGGCCGACTGGCTCGGCCAAGACTCGACCGACACGCCCCGATCGTTCCTCCTCTGCCATGGTCGAGGCAGCGAGGACGCCGGCGGCCGAGGCGAACAGGACATCGAGCTGAATGATGAGCACAAGTCGGGCGTCAAGTTGTCCCTGGCCGGACATCTGCTTTGCGAACAGGCCGAAGACGAATGCCACGACGCCGCCTCCCACGGCTACGGCTAGGGCGGTGCGGTAGGTGAGCCGGACCAGCAGCGCCACGGGGTTACTCAGCAGCGGCGAGGCGGCCGCTGGACCCTCGAGTGGCGCGATGATGCCACCACCGAGGTCTCGCCGGGTAGCGAGGAAGAGAGTCACGCCCGTGAGCACCAGCAGCAGGGCGAGGTAGGAGAGGAGAGGCCACCAGACCGGGCTGGAAGAGAAGGGACGGGCCTCCGCGAGCCACGAGGCCGGGTTGCTCCATACCTGGGAGTAGTTCTTCAGGTCGATCCAGGCGCGCAGCAGGAAGAAGGCCAGCACGATGGCGAAACCAGTCAACAGAGCCTCGCGGCTGTGGCGGAAGATCTGACTGCTTGTGGTGCCGGCCGCGGCCGCGGCCATCATCGCGCAGGCGAGAAGGATCGCGTAGCGAGCCGATCCAACCTTGTCATAGTCCAGCACGGCCAAGGCGATGAAGCACGCCAGCGCTGTTGTCACTGCCACGGAGAGGGAGGCCAGCAAGCCAGCCGCAACGGGGGCCACTCGCCCGACAGTGCCGGAGGTGATGACGTCGAAGTAGTTCTTGTCTTCCATGCCGCGGGTGAACCGGACACCGGTCCAGACCATGACCATAGGAAAGAGCGTGAGCGTCAGGATCGCCATCTGCTGGGCGAGGATCCCGCCGCCGGTGCCGATATCGTAGCCACGTCCCTGGAAGATGACGGTGGCGGGTGAGCTATTGACGATCACCTCGTAGCTCTTGCGGGTGCGATCATCGGGGTAGAGCCGGTTGACCGACAGTGCCGTCGCAGTGAGCAGCGTGGTAAGTGTGACGACGGCTCCCAGGATGCTCACCAGCGAGGTGCGCCAGATCAGGCGCAGGATGCGCCAGGTGCCCTTCATGCCCGACCCTTTCCGCTGGACATGCTCGTGGGCATCTCACCGTCGTCCTCGTAGGCGGAGAGGAAGATGTCGTTCAGGCTGGGAGGCTCGACGGTCAGCGTCCGTACCCCAGCTGGGGTGAGCGTGGCCATGGCGCCTCCCAGGTCATCCTGGCCGATGTGGAAACGCACGTGGTGCCCGTCGTCCTGCTGACTCTCGTCCAGCCCCGAGAGGCTGCGGAGCTCCTTCAAGCCCTCCGGCTGGCGCTCCGTAATGGCGGCGACCATGGTGCTCGTCGAGGAGCGCAGGTCTGCGAGCGAGCCGGTGGCGACGCAGACCCCGCGGCGGATGATGGTGACGCGGTCGCACAGCCTCTCGACCTCAGAGAGGATGTGGCTGGACAAAAGCACCGTGCTTCCTTGATTCCTGGCCTCCAGGATGCACTGCTGGAAAACGTCCTCCATAAGCGGGTCCAGACCGGAGGTGGGCTCGTCCAGCAGCAGCAGGTCGGCATTCTTGCTCAGCGCCGCGACCAGGGCCACCTTCTGGCGGTTGCCCTTGGAGTAGGTCCGGGTCCGCTTCGTGGGGTCCAGGTCGAACTTCTCGATGAGCTCGTTACGGCGCTTCTGATCAGCTCCCCCCTGCAGGCGGATCAGTATGTCAATGCACTCTCCGCCCGAGAGGCTGTCCCAAAGCGCTACATCTCCTGGGACGTAAGCGAGCCTGCGATGGATCTCCACCGCCTGCCGCCAGCAGTCCTGACCGAAGATGGAGGCCCGTCCGTCGCTCAGACGCAGTTGACCAAGAAGCGCCCGGATGGTAGTGGACTTGCCCGCTCCATTCGGTCCCAGGAAGCCGTGCACCTCGCCTTGGCGCACCGACAGGTCAAACCCGTCGAGGGCTCTCGTCTTACCAAAGGTCTTGACCAGGCCCTTGGCGTCGATCACCAAGTCCTCTGTCTTGCTGGCCGGCACGCGGCTGGTTGGTGAAGTCATGATTCTCCTTCTTGGTGGGCCTCAAGGACTCTTAAGAGCGTCCGCGGACGAGGCAATTGCGCCTGGTGTCTCCGGGTGTACCGAGGGCGGTTTCCATCCGGAGCGGATGAGCAGAAGTGAAGAGATGATGCCGACCACCAGCAGTCCGGCTGCCCAGTACTGGGCGTGGACATAACCTGCTAGAACCGCCTCGTGGCTGGTGGCGGGGACACCAGGGTGGCGCGCCAGGTAGGCGCGGGTAGCGGTGACGCTGACGCCGTTGAGCACCACAGAACCCAGGGCAGCGCCGATCATCTGCACGACGCCGAGCATTGCCGAGGCGACTCCGGCGTAGGCCGGGTCCACCCCACCCGTTGCCTGCGCTGTGCAAGTCGTGAAGGCCATGCCGAGCCCGAGGCCTAGCAGTGCCGCAGCGCTCAGGAGCAGAAGGTTGTCCGCGGACGTGCCCTGGAGACGAGTCATGACGAGGACGGCGACAGTCGCCAACCCGTAGCCGCCAGCAATGGTTGGACCTGCGGGGGCCTTCTCGAAGCGACCGGCGATCTGTGTGGCTCCGATGGCTAGGAAAAAGACGAGCGGGAGGAAGCCCACGCCCGCGCGAATGGGCCCGAGATGCCTCAGCTCCTGCAGATAATAGGTGAGCAGGAGCATCAGGCCGAACATCCCCATCACCCCGCTCAGATTGGCGATATAGGCGCCCACCCGGTGGCGGGCCGCAAACAGCTCCGGCGGCAGAAGAGGAACAGCAGCTCGCCTCTCCACCCAGACCAGGGCGGCCAGTACCAGGAGACCGGCAGCGAGCGCGAGCACGACGGTATCAGTGAGTCCGCGGGTCTGCACCTGTGAAGCCAGCACGACGATCGCCGTGAGCAGGCCCGCAGACAGGACTGCGCCAGGCAGGTCGAAGTGCTTCTCTCCGTGGCGCGGGATCTGCGGGACGACGTTCAGCGCCCCGGTGAGCGCGATGGCAACGGCGGCCACCGTCAGGTAAAAGACCCAGCGCCAGCCAAGGTACTGGGTGATGGTTCCGCCGAGCACGAAGCCGAGCAGCATGCCGCTGGACCCGACCGCGCTGTAGATGCCGAGCGCTCGTGCACGCGCCCGAGGCTCGACAAACAGGATGTTGACGATTGAGAGCGCAGCCGGAGAGAGAATGGCTCCCGAGACGCCCTGCGCCACGCGAGCGGCGATCAGAGCATCCGAGGACCTCGCGGTGGCCGCTAGCAAGGACGCGAGCCCAAAAGCGACAAGTCCGAGAATGAACGCGCGGCGCTGCCCCATCAAGTCGCACAGCCGTCCACCGACCAGCACGAGCGCCCCATAGGTCATGGAGTACCCGGCCATCACCCACTGGCGTTGATTGTCGGCCATGCCCAGCTCAACCTGAACCGTGGGGAGAGCGATGCTCACCAACATGATGTCGAGGGATATGACAAGCTGAGCGATAGCGATGAAGGCGAGAACGTTCCTTGTGGGTAGACCGTCAGGAGCGGGGGCTACTGGGGACACGCTGGTGTGGGAGGAATCGGTCATCGTCGGCTCACTGCATCCCGCCGTCGACGGTGAGCACTTCGCCCGTCATGAATGACGCCTGGTCCGAGAGCAGGAAAGCGATGACGTCGGCAATCTCGCCGGGGGTGCCGAGGCGCCGGAGCGCGGTTCGCTCTCGCACCTGGTCGAGCAGGTGCTGAGGCAGACCCTCCACGAGGTCTGTCGCGATGAAACCCGGTGCGACGACGTTCGCACGGATCCCGTAGCGGCCCGTTTCCTGAGCCAGGCTCTTCGTGTACCCGATGATGCCGGCCTTCGCAGCGGCGTAGTTGGCCTGGCCGGCGTTCCCGCGCAGACCAGCAAGCGACGACATCGTGACGATGCTGCCGCGACGTCGTCGCATCATCGTGTCCAGCGCTGCTTGGCAGACATGGTGGACACCTCCTAGGTCCACGCGCAGCACACGGTCCCAGTCCTCGGCCTTCATCAGCGCGACCGGCTTGTCTCGCAGCGTGGCTGCCGACGCCACGACGGCAGTCACGGGACCTAGCGCGTCCTCCACGGTCTCGACCAGTTCCCGCACCGCGTCACGATCGGCCACATCGGCGGTGAACCCGCAGGACTTCCGACCTAAAGCATGAATCTCCCTGTCCAGGCCAGCGGCCGCCTCATCGTCTCGGGCGTAGCAGTAGCCGATGTCATACCCATCGCGCGCCAGGCGAATCGCGACGGCACGGCCGATGCCGCGCGTCGCTCCCGTGATCAGCGCAGTGTCCGGTTTCATGGTCAGTTTCTCGTTTCAACGATCCGACGACGCTGGCCCAGCTCGATGGCGGCGGTGCGCACCATCACGGTGAATATCTCGCTCATGTGCTGACTCAGGTAGAAGTGGTCGCCCGCCCTCACGTCGGTCCGGAGGGGGCGTGTGGTGAAGCGCGCCCACCCCTGCAGGGTCTCCACAGGAACGAGGGGGTCCGCATCTCCACCGAAGGCAACCAGGGGTAGGTCGAGAGGGCTTTCATCCGTCGGCGCGTAGTTCTCCAGCGCCCTGCCGTCAGCCCTCATCGTCGTGATGATGTGCTCTCGCATCTCGGGGTTGCTGAGGAGTTCCAGCGGCGTGGCGCCCAGTCGGGCCAGACGTTCCAGAATGCCCCGGTCCGTGAGCTGGAAGCCGCCGTCGCCTCCGTTGTTCCTGGGGGGCTGAGACCCCGAGACGAACAGGGCCAGCGGTGAGCGAACGCCCCGGCTCTGCAGGGCATGAGCGAGCTCAAAGGCGACGATCGCGCCCATGCTGTGACCGAAGAGTGCGTAGTCTCCCTCGATCTCGTCGACCATCCGGTCAGCCAGGCCCGTCACCAGCGTCCCCATGTCGTCCGTGACAGGCTCCGCCATACGAATGCCGTGGCCCGGGTACTCGACGCAGGATGTCTGCACTCCCGGCATCTGCAGCCAGGCGCGATATGCGCTGGCCGTCCCGCCCGCGTACGGGAGGGCGAAGATGCGAATCCGATCACCAGCGCGCGGTCGCGACGAGAACATCCAGCTCTTACTCACGCTTCTCCTCGATTCTGACGGGGGTCAGGATCAGACGGCCGCGGGAGGCGGTCTGCCAGCAGCGTTGGCACCTCTGACAAGGGTAGATCCGGTCTGGCCAGCACGGCGTGAAGCAGCACTGGCCAAGCCGCCACCATGTCGGCGAAGGCATGCTCGTTGAACCGGTTCGGCGCGTGCATCCACAGTCCTCGCAGCTCGCCGTCCCGTTCGTGCAGCACCAGGTACAGGTCGAGATTGGCCGGACTGATCGAGCCGTGCATCTCGGGAATGAGCTGCTCGGCGGCTCCAACTGGCCGCCACGGCGTTCCGACCCAGCCGCCCAGGTTCAGACGCACAGATCCGAAATCCACCACGTTGAACATGGTGCGCATCGGGTCCCACCGGCCGTCACTCGTAGCCGCGAGCTGGCGCAGGGGGGCCTGCTGATGCTCTCGGGCGTCCAGCAGGCTGAGCCGAACCTGAGCCATCACGTCGCCGAAGGTGGCCCGCTCGGCTATTCGGGTGCGGATCGAGACCTCGTTGACCAGATATCCGACCATGGTGTGCGTCTCCGGCTCGTCTCGCCCAGCTAGTGGCACAGTGACCAGCACGTCGTCGGTTGCGGTCGCCACCGCTTGGAGCACCTGGAAAACGGTGAGGAGATAGACGAATGTGCTCACCGACGCGGCCGCGGCCGCTGCCTTGAGCTGCTCATTCTCCTCCGGGCACAAGGAGAAGCCGGTGATCGTGGCCACAGCGGGACGCGGTTCACGTCCTAGCGGCCGCAACGTGGGCGCCGGCGGCAGGTCACTGAAGAGCGAACGCCAGTAATCGGCGTGGACCCGGCCAGGGCCGAGCTCGTTCTCACGCTGCTGCCATGCGGCCAGGTCGGCCAGCTGAAGACTCGCGAAGTCGCGCCGGGCAGGAGTGCCGTCGCGCTCCGCCACGTAATAGTCGGCGAGGTCTTCCACATACTGCGCAAATCCCCAGGGATCAACGCTGGCGTGGTGGAAGGCCTGCGACAGGACCCACCGCCGATCCCCCGTGCGCAGTAGGACGGTGTACATGGGGCTGCCCTTAGCGACCGGCATGGGCGTGCTCTCCAACCGGGCGACAACCTCCTCCACTGCGGCCTCAACGAGCTCTTCGGTCCCCCCACGCAGGTCGTGGACCTCTAGGGGCCAGGGGCTGGCTGGCTCCACCCGCTGAAACCATTCGTCGCCTTCGTGGATCAAGCAGGTCCGGAACACCTCGTGCTTCTCGCGCACATTGTCGAGCGCCCGCTGGAGCGCGTCGACGTCGAGTTCTCGGTCCGCCGAGGCTCCCTCCGGTTCGAGGACGACGGTGGCGACCACGTTGTGGTGGACCGCGTCCGCCCCAACGGGTTCAGTGATTTTGTTCAGCTGCTGGTGGGTGACTGGCATGCGGTCGCTGCGGACGCTCGGGCGGATTGTGGCGACCTGCCGGGAAGGCAGGGGCTCCTGAGCCACGTCAACGCCAGCACGGGCTATTGTCTCAAGGCACCGGACCAGTTCGTGCTCGAAGGCCTCAACCTCCGGCGTCGTCCACGAGCTGTGGTCCCACATGACCTGCACCTGGAGCCGAGAACCCGCGTCGGTCTGCAACGAGACCACGTTCACCTGCAGTGGACGGGTGAGGAGCAGCGATCGAGCGGCCGTCCCCTCACCCATGAGCTCCCTCTGGAGTCGGGTGACGGGCTGCCACGCAAGATCCTCAAGCCCCGCGGTCTGCTGCCCAAGGTAGTTGAATACCAGGTATGCCTCAGGCAGGTCCCCCAGCGGCGAGCCCTCGGCAAGATAGCGGAGTGCGCCGTAGCCCAGCCCGTCGTGGGGATAACGGCGCTGCGAGATGACGGCTCGCCGCAGCAGAGTGCGCATCTCGTCGTCGGTGGCCGGGCTGGCTCCCAGATCGACGCTAACCGGATACACGCTGGTCAACCAACCGACCGTCCGGCTGGCGTCCACGTGCCCCAAGTGACGGCCATGCGACTCGACCTCAACTAGCAGCGGCCCGGTGCTCTGGATCCCGAGGTTGTCCCGGGCGGCTAGGGCGACGGCGCTGAGCAGGACCTCATGAGCGCTGGCGCCAAGCCCTGGGCAGATCTCCTCCAGCAGCCGTCGCGACGTTTCCACGTCAAGAAGCAAGGTGCTTTCGCCGACCGATGTGCCCGTTGCGAACACACTTGGCGCGCGCAGGGGAGTCGCGCCGCGGGTGAGCGTCTGCCAGTCCTCGATCTCGGCCTTGCGCTGGGGGCTGCCCGCGTCTTCACTGACTGTCTCCGACCACGAGCGGGCCGAAGTCGGCACGGGCGGAAGTGAGATCGGCTGCCCGGTAGCCACCTGCTCGAGTGAGGTGCGCAGGTCTTCGAGGATCACTTGCCACGACATGCCGTCCACCACGACGTGATGGATCACGAGCAGCAGCATGGGCAGCGCGCCGTCGCGCTCAAACAGTCGTGTTTCCAGGTTGTGCCCGCGCCAGGGATCCAGCCTCTCTACGGAAGCGGTGACGGCGTGGAGCAGGTCTTCGGACAGATCGGCCACGCTGGTGCTGGCGACTTCGACGGGTGGCGGGAGGATCTTTCCTTCTGGGACGTGAAGGGTCCATGTCTGCGGATCAAGGGTGGCAGCCAGGATCCTGTGATGATTCACCAGACCATCGAGTGCAGCAGCGACCTGCGTCGCTGTCGTTCCCTGCGGCAGTGTCACCAGGACGCGGTGGCTGTATCCGGAGATCTCTCCTCCGCGGCGCCGCAGACGTCGCAGCATGGGGCTCGGTGCACAGTCGCCCGCTCCGTCATCGTGAACGGACGTCACGGCGGCGGCACGGCTCCCGACAGAGGCTGCGATTGCCGAAACGGACTCGTGCACGAAAATGTCGCGGGTGGTGAGAGTGATGCCTGACTTGCGCGCAGCAGAAACCACCTGGATGGCTCGCAGCGAGTCCCCACCGAGCTCGAAGAAGCTGTCAGTGGCGTTCACCACCGGGCGATCCAGTACGTCGGTGAAGGCGGCGGCGATCGTCGTCTCCAGTCCGGGGGCCGGGGGGCGTCCGAGGCCTGCCATCGTGTCCGGGGAGCTTGGCGAGGGTAGCGCCCGCCTGTCCACCTTGCCGTTGGCGGTCATGGGCAGAGCGCCCAGCACCGTGACGGTGCTCGGGACGCAGTGCCTGGGGAGCCGCTGTCCCACCCAACGCCGGACCTCATCACCGTCGACCGTTCCAGCACTCGTGACGATGTACGCGTCCAGCTGCGTCACCCCGGCCCCGTCGCTGCCAGCCACGACAACAGCGTTCGTGACTGCGGGATGCGACAGGAGGGCGGCCTCTACCTCGACCAGTTCCACCCGGTAACCGTGGATCTTGACCTGGCCGTCTTCACGTCCCAGGAAACGCAGCTCGCCCGACTCCGTCCAGCAGACCTTGTCTCCGGTGCGGTAGACGCGCGAAGCGTCCGACACAAAAGGATCATCGAGGAAACGGCTGAGGGTGAGCTCAGGCTCGTTCACGTAGCCGACTGACACCTGCCCCCCGGCCACCCACAGCTCACCTGCTACGCCGGGTGGGGCCAACTCACCTTGTCTCACGACATAGCAGCGCGAACCAGGCACAGGGCGACCCAAGGGGAGGAATGCACCGTCTCGGTAGTCGCGGAGGTCGCAGGTGACCACGCCAATCGTTGTCTCCGTAGGACCGTAATGGTTGTGCACCGCCGTGTCGCCGGCAGCAGCCAGCAACTCGGCCACCTGTGACCGCGGTGCCGCCTCTCCTCCGAGCACCAGCGAGCGACGCGGCATCAGTGCGTCGGCACCGACCACACGCATCAGCGCGCCCAGGTGAGTGGGGACAATCTTGACGTAGTCGATCTCCCTTAAGCGGATCAGCTCCGAGACGGCGTCCGCGTCGACGGCTGTGTCCTTGTCCACCAGGTGCAGCTCGCCCCCTGTCCCCAAGCTCGAAAAGAGGATGGTGCCCACAAAGTCGGTCACTGGTGGCTGCAGAACAAGGTACCGAGCCTGCGGAGAACCCATACCGAGGGTCGAAGGGACGGACGACACGTAGGTCTTAATGTTGGCATGCGTCACCTCCACGCCCTTGGGTTTGCCGGTCGAGCCAGAGGTGTAGAGCACATATCCCACGCCGTCAGGTGCCGCACCTGGCAGCTCGGTGCCCGTGTTTGCAGCGTCGGCAAGCGTCGAAAGAGTGATCCACTGACAGTCTCCACCGACATCAGGGCGGGCCTGCTCGTCCGAGACCACCATGGCGGCGCGGCAGTCCTCCAGGAGCATGTTGACGCGTACTGAGGGCCATGACGGGTCCATGAACAGATAGGCAGCGCCCGCTTTCCAGGTGGCCAGCATGCTCACCAGCAGCTCAGCGCTCAGCGGCAGTGACAGCGCCACGACGTCGCCCGGTCGGACTCCAGCTGTGACTAGTTGCCGTGCCGTCTTCGTGGCGCGGCTGTCCAGCTCGCCGTAGGTTGTCTGCCGGTCCTTCTCGACGATGGCCACCCAGGACGGGTGCTCGACCGCCACGCGGGCGATGTCCTCCGAGAGCGTGGCCTCACCCACCAGCTCGAGCCGCTCTCCTGTGGCGAGTCCGAGAACCTCCTCTCGCTCGTGCACGTCGCAGAGTGGCACGTCGGAGAGCCGCAGCGACGGGTCAGCGACGAACGCACGCAGGATGCGGATGTAGTGGTACGCCAGTCGCCGCGCTGACGCGTCATTGAAGAGATCGCGTGCATGCAGAAGTTGACCTGTAACCTGCCCCTGGTCCTCGCGAAGATCCAGCTGCAGGTCGTACTTGATCAACGTCTCGGCCGATACCACGGGCTCGATGCGTACCTCGTGGGACTCCCAACGGGGCAGCGGCACGTTCTGGTAGGTGATCATGGCTCGGAACAGAGCCGGTGCGCCTGAGTGCTGAGCGGGAGCCACCCGCGTGATTACGTCTTCGATGGGGACGTCCTGGTGGGCAAAGGCGTCGAAGCACACGCGGCGGAAGGTGGCAAGGTGATCTGTAAACGTGGCGTCCCGGTCCACCCGGCACCGAAGTGCGACTGAGTTCATCAGACAGCCGATCAGCTGCTCCAGTTCGGAGTTGCCACGTCCCATCACGGGAGTGCCCACGCACACATCGCACTCACCAGAGACCCTGGCGAGGAGCGCGTGGAAGGCTGCCCCATAGACCATGAATGGGGTCATGTGCCGAGCCCGGGCCAGCTTGCGCACCCCGTCCACCAGCGATGCGTCGAGGCTCAGCGTGTTGGATCCGGCTCGGTGGCTCGGTCGGGCTGGACGAGGTGCGTCTGTGATGAGAGGCAGTTCGGATGGCACTCCCGCCAGGTTCTGCTCCCACCATGCTAGGTCGGCTTCCCGGTGGGGGTCAGGGACGGAAAGGTGGGCGGCGAGATCGGGGAACTGCAGGGTCAGGTCAGGGAGCGTGCAGACATGGCCTTGTCGCAGGCTGTCGTAGGCGGTGAGGATCTCCCGCATCAGCACGCTGACGGACCACAGATCGCCCACCACATGGTGCAGAGCGAGGAGGATGGCCCGCTCATCGTGGGCGAAGGTCAAAATCTCGATGCGAAGGAGCGAGCCGGACTGCAGGTTGAAGGGCTCAGCGGCCAAAGCGGCGAGCCGTTCGCTGGCAGTTCGCTCACGCTCCATGACAGGCAGTCCCGGCACCGACATGCGACGAAGTGAAGGGGGCAGGTCGGGCTTCACGATCTGGACAGGTTCGCCGTCCACGAGCGAGAAGACCGTGCGCAAGGACTCGTGCCGCCGCACGACGTGCTCACAGGCCATCTCGAACGCCTGAGGGTCGAAGGCGCCCCGGACGCGGAGGCCGCCGGTGATTACAAATGGGTTGGTGCCCTCGGAGAGCTGGTCGGCCAACCACATCTGTCGCTGTGCCGAGGTCAAGGGGACGGGGACTGCCGGATTCTCCCGACGGCGGATACCGACAGAGGTCGGGCCCTGGAGCCCTTCGGCTGCTAGGCGCTTGCTGAGCAGCGCCCGCCGCTGAGCGGAGAGATTGACCGACGTCGGGGCTCCCATCAGTCCTCCGCACCACCCAGCTGGGCCGCGATCTCCTCGTCGGACATCGCGCTGAGCTCGACAACCAGCTCTGCGGTGCGCTCTACCAGAGATGGGTCGGGCGCGGTATCCAAGACAGCCGCCGCGAGACCTTCGACGGTGGGCTCGGTAAACAGCCGGTGCAGGGGCACGTCAATGTCGAAGGTCTCACGCATCCTCACCATGACTCTCGTACTGAGCAGCGAGTGGCCGCCCAGATCGAAGAAGTTGTCGGTCACTCCGACGCGCTCGATACCGAGCACGTCGCACCAGATCCCCGCGATCACAGCCTCGAGGGGCGTCCGGGGTGGGACGAACTCGGTCTGGGCGATGTGGCCGGGCGGTGGCAGGGCGCCCCGGTCGATCTTGCCATTGGGCGTCATCGGGAATGGGTCCTGTATCACGAATGCGCTGGGCACCATGTACGCCGGCAGTGTCTCCCACAGGCCGCCGCGGATGTCCGGGAGAGCCATCGCGAGTCGACGACGCGCCACGGCGTTCACCAGCCTGGCGGGGCGCGGGCCGTCGGGCAGAGTCGGGAAGCCGCACAGCGGTTCGCCATCGACTCCGCGGCGACGGGCGACGAGCGAGAAGTTGCCGTCTGCACCGTGTGCTCGCATCTCCAGATGAGCAGCGAACCCCGCATCCTCCACGGCCCGGACAATCTCGCTCGGATCCGGGACCGACATCTCACTTACCTCGCGCAGCACCTCAGCGAGGGTGGCACCTCCGGCCTTCTCAGCTGCCGCCAGCGTGGCGCTCACCTGAGCTACACGACGGTTCGGGATATCGAGGACCACCACGCAGTCATCGGTGCCTGCGAGCCACTCCCGAACGCTGTTGAGCCCGCCAGCGGCTGCCTCCCAGGCGTACGTCTTGGCAGCTACAGGCGTCACCTCGCCACAGTGAATTGTCACGTCGTACCGGTATCGAGTCATATCCGTCTGGTCGGCCGAGCGCTTCGCCAGGACATGCACGGCAGCCACGTCGTCCCGCTCGTCCGCCAATTGCGTGAATAGGTGCGGGTCGATGACGAGCTCGGAGTCTTCGGTCACGGCCCGGTCCGTGATCTGGACCAGGGCACTGGCCGCGACGGAGGGCTCGGTTCGCCGCAGCGCGGCGTCGGCGTGGAAGGTGGATAGCAAGGGCAGACTTCTGACGTCTCCCATGAACAGGACCCCGCCGGGAAGCAGGCGTGCCAGAGCAGCGTCGATGACGGCCCGCAGGTAGCGCTCGTCCGGGAAGTACTGGGCAACAGAGTTGATGACGACCAGGTCAAACTGCTGCGGCGGGAGTTGGTCAACTTGGTGCGCCGCCAGTCGCTCTACCCGGACCGAATCGACGACCCCCAGCGCCTCCGCTCGAGCCTGCAGGCTCGCCACGGCCGTGGCCGATGTGTCGATCGCCCAGTAACGCTCGACCTGCGGTGCGACCCGGCTCAGGATCAGGCCCGTGCCACCGCCAATCTCGAGGACCCGGGACGGATGCAGTTCCATGATCGTTGATGCGGTCTCGTCCGCCCAGCGAGCCATGACCTGTCGCTCGATGGCCTCCCCAGTGAGAGCGCTGCGCCAGCCGGTTAGGTTGTCATCAACAACGCTGTCGGACTCCGAGGCCTGCAGGTAGGTGGTGTCCCAAACCTCACGCCAGCGCTCGACCTCGTGGGTCCACTCCTGCGTGCCGTTGGAGCTCGTCTCGTCAGTAGGTGAGAGGTAGGCCACCAGACGATCGCCGGAAGAATCGTCGTCGCGCACGATCACGACCGCGCGTCCCACCTCCCGGTGAGACTCCAACACCCTCTCGATCTCGCCCAGCTCGATGCGATGGCCGTGGATCTTGACCTGGTGGTCCGTGCGACCAAGGAACTCCAGGCGACCGTCGTGACGACGGCGGACCAGGTCGCCGGTGCGGTAGAGGCGGCCACCGTCGAGGAACGGGTCGGCCACGAATCGCTCAGCGGTGAGTTCGGGACGGTCGACATAACCGTTCGCGACCCCGTCTCCGCCGATCCACAGCTCCCCTGGTACTCCGACAGGGAGGCGACGCAACTCCTGGTCCAGCACACGCAGCGAGGTGTTGGCTATGGGCTCGCCAAGGTGGATGAGGTCGCGACCAACATGCGCCACGGACGACCAGATCGTCGTCTCGGTAGGGCCATACATGTTCCACAGGTCCACACCCAAGTCGAGCAGGCTCGTGGCGAGTGTGACCGAGAGCGCCTCGCCGCCTACCAGGGCCTTGAACGGCCGCTCAGGCGCCCAGCCGGCCTCGAGCAGCATCTGCCAGCTCAGTGGCGTGGCCTGCATGGCCGTCACCTGGTGCTCGTTAATGAGCTGACGCAGGCTGGTGCCGTCGATGGCCTCGTTGCGGGTGGCGAGAATGATGCGGGCGCCCGAGACCAGCGGCAAGAAGACTTCCAGGCCCGCGATGTCGAAGGAGATGGTGGTGACGGCCAATAGCACGTCGTCATCGCTCAGGCCAGGACGCTCCTGCATCGAGCGTAGGAAGTTGTCCAGCGCACGATGTGGGATCTCTACCCCCTTGGGCTGGCCGGTCGAGCCTGAGGTGTAGATGACGTACACGGCGTCGGAAGGGGCCACGGTCACGACCGGGGCCGGCGCCGTAGTCACCTCCTGGGCGAGGTCCTCCCACAGCAGCAGGCCCTTGAACGCGTGCAGGCCGAGCTGCTCGGTGACAACTCTCTCCGAGATGA
The DNA here is from genome assembly GCF_054783495.1 of Luteococcus sediminum. NCBI lineage: Bacteria > Bacillati > Actinomycetota > Actinomycetes > Propionibacteriales > Propionibacteriaceae > Luteococcus > Luteococcus sediminum. The sequence continues at coordinate 29,051 of NZ_BAAGQL010000011.1, forward strand.
CGACCGCCGGTGCCGCATCCTGCAGCATGAAGGTGATGCGCGCGGCCGGGAACTCCGGGTCCATCGGAACATACGCGGCTCCTACCTGCATCACCGCGAGCAGCGCGGCGATGAGAGCCGGACCCCGCTGCATGCACACGGCGACGCGATCGCCCCGGCGAACTCCTCGCGCAGCAAGCACAGTGGCCGCTCGCGCGGACTGCTCGGCGAGCTCCCCGTAGGTGAGCTTCTCAGCGCCGCACACGATGGCGGGCCGGTCGGGATTCTGGGCGGCCACCGAGGCGATGCGCTCATGCGTCAGCAGGCCATCTGGCCACGAACGCTCCGGCCCGATCTCCCATGCGCGCAGGGCAGTCTCAGCCGTGTGGTCGGCCAGCGGAACCGCATCGACTAGTGCGGTGGGGTCGGCCACTGCGTGGGCGACGAATGTGGCGAGATGGTCGCCTAGAAGGGCGATCGTCTCATGGTCGAACAGATCCGCGTTGTACTCGAAGCGGCCGGAGAGAGCCTCCTCGTCGAAGACCTGGAGTTCGATGTCGAAGCGCGCGGCACGGCTAGCCACTTCCACATCGTGGAAGGCGGCTCCGGCGGCCTCGAGCTTTGGCATGGGAATGTTCTGGTAGATGAAGGACACCTGGAAGACGGGAGTGCGGGAGGCGTCTCGAACCGGGGCCAGGTCTTCGACCAGCCGCTCGAACGGTAGGTCCTGGTGACCGAACGCGCCCAGGGCGGACTGACGGGCCTGAACCAGGGCATCGGCGTAGGTCGTCGTCTCGTCGAACTGGAACCGCATGGCCAGCATGTTGACAAAGTAGCCGATCGTCCCGGCAATCTCAGGACGGTCCCGGTTGGCGGCCGGCACACCCACCACAACATCATCAGCGCCGCTGTAGCGGTGCATGAGAGTGGCGAAGGCTGCCAACAGAGCCATAAAAGGCGTGACTCCGTAGGTCTTGGCCATCGCGCGCAAGGCAGACATCTGGGCCTCGTCCAGAGCGAACGGGACCGAGCCACCGCGATTGGTCTGGACCGCGGTGCGAGGACGATCGGTGGGGAGCTCTAGCGCGGCTGGGATGCCCGCAAGCGCAGTGCTCCAGTACTCCAGGTCGCCCTCGAATGCACCCTCGGCCATCTTCGTGGCCTGCCACTGGGAGTAATCGACGTACTGAAGCCTTGGCGGGGTCAGAACCGGATTGTCGCCCAGTCGCAGGCAACGGTATGTCTCCAGCAACTCCTGCACCATCAAGGCCGTCGACCACAGGTCGGCAACGATGTGATGCACCGTGATGAGCAGAACGTGCTCCTGTGCGGTCAGACGCAAGCAGCGCATGCGCAGGAGAGGACCGCGGGACAGGTCAAAGGGACGCGCGAACTCCTGCGAGGCCACCGCGATGAGCGCATCGTCGTCGAGTAGCTCCGGAGCGTCAACCAGTTCGACCTCAGGTGTCAGACCCTCGTGGACGACCTGCAGGGGCACCCCGTCGCTGGCCTCGAAAGTGGTGCGCAAGGCCTCGTGACGCGTGACGATGCCTTCCACCGCCATGCGCCAGCACTCCGGGTCGAAGTCGCCGGTCACGCGGAGAGCTCGAGACAGGTTGTAGGAGGTATCTCCTCCCTTGAGCTGATCGAGGAACCAGATCCGCTGCTGCTGGATCGAGGTGGGGAAGAGTCGCCTCGGCCGCTGCCGTAGTCGCTGCGCCAGCAGGGCTCGCTTCTCCTCGACCGTCAGGCTGGAGGGATCGCTGCTCATGTTCTGATCTCCTTAGACGTTGCCGTCAGCGGCCAGAAGCGAGAGGTAGGCGTCTAGCTCTCCCTCGTCCATCTGCTCGATCGCCTCAAGATCGACCTCCTCCGTGCGGGAGACGGCCTTGATCTCCTCGCGCTGGGGCGCCGCACCGTCGCCGGAGGGATGGAGCAGCTCGGCCATGCGCGCAACAGTCGGGGACTCGTAAAAATTAGCGATGTCCATCTCCATTGCGAGGCGCTGCTTGATGCGCGTGACGATCTGCACGGCAGCCAGCGAGTGCCCCCCTAGTTCAAAGAAGTCGTCATTCACGCCCACATCCTCAATGCCAAGCAGATCCGCCCAGATGGCCGCCACTGACGCCTCCAAGGGGGTGCGAGGCGCGGCGAACTCCGTCGCCAGTGGTGGGCGCGGATGCTTCGTTGTGGGGCCGGAGATCTGCTCCTGCAGCATCGATGGTGTCAGTCGGGAGGCCAACTCTCGACGGTCCTCGAAGTCGTCGTCTACGACCAGGACGTGGGGCGGGAGTACTCGCAGCGAGAGCAGCCTCTCAAAGGCTTCCAGCATGTCCTGCTCGGTGTGGCCAACCATGAGCATGTCGAGCTGAGAGTCGGTGGGGCGCACGTCTTCGGCGGAGACCACTCGCTCCAGCTCACCGGCAATGTGCTCCTGCAGCGCCGCGATGTCCCTGACGACCCGGACGGTGTAACCCTCGATCTCCACCAGGACACGACCATGAGGATCGAGAATCTCCAGGTCCGTTGACAGGGTTTCGGCTCCGTCCTGGGTCACGGCCCCCTTTGGACGGGTGTGGACAACGACCTCGCTGGTGAGCGGATGGCGGTAGCGCAGTGTGCGGTAGCTCAACGGCAGGTAGTTGGGGTCCTTGGCATCCATCCGGAACACGCCCACGGCGATGTCCAGGAGCGCTGGGTGCAGGGGGAAGAGTGTGACGTCGTCACGAAACTCGTCGTCGAGGGCGAGCGTGGCGAAGGTGTGCCCCTCGGCGAGTTCAAGCCGACGGAGCACGTGCCAGCGCGGCCCGATCGCAAACTTCAAGGGCCCTTCTGTCCACTGCTCGGCCTGGGCGCGATCGAAGACCGACTGCTCGTCATGGAAGTCCTCGCGAACGGGATGGGCCCGTCGAAGTGCGTCGAGGTCCTGCGGAGCGACCTCGGAAGGGGCCTCCCAGGTCACCCTTCCAGTCGCATTGTCCTGCCAGGTGTGGTCGGCTGGGTTCTGGCTGCGAACGGTAAAGAACTCACCTTCGGGCGCAGTCTCGATGACAACACTCAGGGTGCGCTCCTGCCCGTCGGGCACGAACGCCGGGGATAGGAAGAGGATGTCCGACAAGACCATGGTGCGTCCTTGGGCACGGCCTGCCAGAGCGCCGCGGACCAGCTCGATATACGCGGTGCCCGGCACAAGACCGCTGCCCAGGAGCCTGTGATCGTCCACGAACCAGCTCTGGGCTGTCGAGATGGTGCAGGTAAAGGTTTCCCGCTCGGGGGCGGCGGAGACGCGCCTGAGCATGGGGTGCCCGATATCTCCGCCGACGGAGTGGTCAGTGTGGGCTGCCATGCCCACTCCCTCCCACCTGCTCCAGCCGATTGAGGTGGCGCTGAGGCCCTCGCTGCGCAGCGAGGAAGCACGCGCATCGAGGTAGGCATTGGCAGCGGCATAGTCGCTCTGGCCAAATCCGCCGAGGATTGAGTTGACCGACGAGCAGAGCAGGAATGGGCCGACGTCGTGGCCGTGAAGAGCCTGCGCCAGAGCCTCCGTCCCCTCGACCTTCGGGCCGAGGATGGCGGTGACGTCGTCGAGATTCTTCGAAGCCAGCAGCCCGGCGCCAGGCAGTCCTGCGGCGTGCACCACCATGTCGAGACGGTGACCGCGGCTCGCGAGTTCCGCCACGACCTTTCGCACGGTGTCGGCATCGGTGATGTCGACGGTACGAACCTCGATGCGCGCTCCTAGTTCCTCGAGCTCCCTCACCAGTTCGATCTTGCGGCGCACCAGGTCCTCGCTTGCGCGCGTGGCCAGGGTCGCGTCGTGGTCATCGCGAGGTGGCATCTCCGAGCGCTGTAGCAGCACGATTGTGCTTCCTTGGGTGCGTTCGGCGATCCTGCGTGCGATCGCACTGCCGACCCCGCCCAGGCCGCCGGTGACGACATAGAGGCCACCGTCTACCAGACGGGACTCCCCCGCAACGTCGGGAAGGGTCTCGAAGCTCCGGATCCACGCATGGGCGCCTCGGATCGCTACGTCCTGGTCCACGCCCATTGCGAGAGTCTCATGCAGCACGTCCGCCACGGCCTCCGGCAGGTCCGCGAGGGTGCTGTCCAGATCGACCACCCGCGTGGAGAGACCTTCGATCTCCTGGCTCAAGACCGCGCACAGTGCCGCCGGCAGGGCTGCGTCGGCATGGACCTCCTCAGTGCCCAGAACCTCGTGAGCGCCGCGCACGATGACGGTGAGCGCGGTGCCCTCGCTTGGGGGCACCAGCGCGAGGTGCTGGCCGAGGGCCAGCAGGTGCTGGTAGGCCTCCCGGCCGTCGCGGGTGCCGGTTGCGGCAACGATGTGCAGCGCTGCTGAGGATGGCTCGCTCGGCTCGACCGTGGCGAGCACCTCGGCCCACGCAGTGTCCTGAGTGGGGATCACTGTCGAGATCGGGTCCTCTGCAGGAAGCAGGGACCGCAGCGTATCGGCCTGGCGCTCGTCCGAGACGAGAAGGAGCCATGTTCGGTGTGCCGCCTCTGACCCGGATGATGCCAGCCGGTGCCAGGTCGGAACGAGCAGCGACGGGCCTGTGGGGCGTCGCCTCTCAGGTTGCTTGGCGGCGGCGACGGGATCAATCCAGTGACGTTCCCGCTGGAAGGGATACGCCGGGAGAGCGACGTGCTCTGTCGCGTTGGGAACAAGAAGGTTCTCGTCGTCGACGACGCCAGCCGCCCACAGCGTCCCCAGGGCGGTCGCCATCTGGACACGGTCCGTGCCGACGCGCCGTGGCTGCGGGAGGGTGGACACGGCCACACGGGACGGGGTCCAAGACGCGTGGTAGCTGATCAGCGTCGAGAGTGAACGACCAGGTCCGACCTCCACGAACACCGTAGCTGGGTCTGCGAGGAGCGCATCCACAGCATCCGAGAAGCGCACCGTCCGTCGGAGGTGCTGACCCCAGTAGACAGGATCCGTTGCCTGCTCTGAGGTGAGAACCTGTCCCGTCACGTTTGAGTAAAGAGTTATCGACGGCGCGTGCAGATCCACGCCAGTAGCCACCTGTGCCAAACGCTCGATGGCGGGGTCCATGCTGGCGGAATGGAACCCATGAGACGTCTTGAGTGGGGAGCACACGATGCCATCTGCACGCATTCGCTCAGCCAGTGCCGCGATCGAGTCGTGCGAGCCCGACAGACTGCAGAAACCGGTCGAGTTCACCGCCGCGATCTCGATGCCCTCACCGAGGTACGGCGCAACGTCGGCCTCGCCGAGTTGGACAGAGAGCATCGCACCGGCCCTCATCTCCGAGACGATCCGGCCGCGGGCTGCGACCAGCAGCACAGCGTCATCGAGACTGAGTACCCCGCCCACGCAGGCGGCGACATACTCTCCGATGCTGTGGCCGATCATGGCCTTGGGGACGACGCCGTGATCGATCAACCACGTCGCGAGGCAGTACTCGATCATGAACAGGGCTGGCTGTGTGTACTGCGTCTGTCCCAGCAGTTCGGCGCGCTCCTCGCCATCATGCAGGACCAGTTCCAGCAGATCGACTCCCAGCTGTACTCGGAAAAGTTCGCCGCAGCGATCCAGTCGAGCGGCGAAGTCTGCGTCGTGCGCGTAGAGATCGGCCGCCATCCCCGGATATTGGGCCCCTTGACCGGGGAAGACGAAGGCGACCTTGGCGCGCTTGTCTGCAGTGATGACGTCGTCGACGCTCAACCGACGAAGCGCGAGTAGTGCACCGTCCCTGCCCGTGGCCGAGACAGCGACGCGGCGCTCCAACCATGTGCGCCCGCGCAGGAGCGAGCTGGCCACGGTTGCCAACGCCAGTTCAGTGTGGGCCTCTAAGTGATCGGCCAGGCTGTTCGCCGCCTCCAAAACCGCCACAGGAGTGCGCCCCGACAGTGCCAGACAGAACGGCGCATCATCGTCGGCGGTGGCCTTGTCGGCTGGCCGCTGAGGGGCCTCCTCGAGCACCAGATGAACATTTGTTCCTCCGATGCCGAAGGACGAGACGCCAGCCCGACGCGGGCCGCCCGAGGTGTCCCACGGGCGAGTGGAGTCGATGATCGTGAACGGACTGCCGACCAGGGACAGCTCGGGATTCGGCTCGGAGAAGTCCAGTGTGGGAACCATTTCCCCGTGCTCGAGCATCAGGACGGTCTTGATGAGGCCCGGAATGCCCGCGGCAGCGTCGAGGTGCCCCACGCTCGACTTCGCAGAGCCGAGTCCGCAGAAGCCCTCGTCGTCGGTGCCCGCTCTGAACGCCTGGGTAAGGGCAGCGACCTCGATGGGGTCGCCCAGACGGGTACCCGTGCCGTGCGCTTCCACGTAGCCGATGCTGCGCGCGTCTACCTCGGCGATATCGAGCGCCTCCATGATCACCGCCTGCTGCCCGGACACGCTGGGGGCGGTGTACCCGACCTTGTCGTCGCCGTCGTTGTTGAGGGCGCTCCCGCGGATCACGGCCCGCACGTGGGTCTGCGCGTCGACCTCTTCCATGCGCCGCAGCACGACGAGACCCACGCCGTTGCCGGGCACCGTACCCGCCGCATCTTTGTCGAACGCGCGGCAGTGCCCGTCGGGGGAAGTGATCGACCCCTCCTGGTAGGGGTATCCGTCTCGAAGTGGGGCGGTGACCGCCGCCGCACCGGCAAGGGCGACGTCGCACTCGCCGTCGAGCAGGCTCTGGCACGCAAAGTGCACTGCGGTGAGCGCGCTGGAGCAGGCGGTTTGCACGGTGACGGCGGGACCGGTCAGGCCCAGCTTGTAGGCGGTGCGGGTGGCGAGAAAGTCCTTGTCGCTGGCCTGGAGTACCTGATACCGACCAAAGGAGTCCAAGAGGTCGTGGTTAGTGAGCAGGTTGTTCAAGAGGTAGGTGTTGGTGCCTGCGGCTCCGAAGACGCCGATGCGACCCTCGAAGCGGCTCGGAACAATCCCCGCGTCCTCAAGCGCCTCCCACGCGCACTCAAGAAAGACTCGCTGCTGAGGGTCGATGACATCGGCCTCACGCGGAGAATACCCGAAGAAGTGCGCGTCGAAGGCGTCGGCACCTGCGAGGTAGCCCTTCACCGGCACAAAGCCCTCGGCGGCGAGGTCCTCGGGGTTCCCTCCGTCGGCAAGCAGCTCGTCCGTGGTGAACCGGGTGAGCCCTGAGCGCCCGTCCCGCAGATTCGTCCAGTACTCGTCGACGGAAGCAGCTCCAGGCAGGTGCGCTGCCATGCCAATGATGGCGATGTGGTGGGACGGGTCAGTGTTCACGGTGGTCCCTCTCAGGAGTGGACTGGCGGCGCTGGGATGCACCACGACGACGATGGGCAAGCTCGCGACGCTTCTCAGCTCGATCGTGAGTCTGCGTCGCGACGGAAGTGGTGGCGGCGGCCCCGCCGGCGAGGTACTGGGCAAGGGAGGAGACGGTGGGGCGCTGGAACAGGTCCACCAGCGAGACCGCGTGACCTTGATCCGCGAGCCTGCGCTGGACCTCTGCCAGCAGGAGGGAGTGACCGCCCCGATCGAAAAAGTTGTCGTCCCGGCCCACGCTGTCCACCCCGAGGACGTCAGCCCAGATCGTGGCGATTGTCACCTCGAACTCGGAGGCAGGGGCGACATAGGCCGTTGCGGTGATCTCGGTCTCCGAGGGCGCTGGCAGACGTCGGCGGTCCACCTTGCCGTTCGCGGTTAGCGGCAAGGCGTCCAAGATCTCGACATAGCGCGGAACCATGTACTCGGGCAGGGCACTCTTCAGCGCCGCGATCACGAGCGCGGCGTCGATCTGAGCATCTCGATGGGGTACCACGTAGGCAACCAGCCGCACGTCATTGGCGGCCCTCCTCCATGGAATGACGACTGCCTCAGCGATTTCGGCCTGCTGGCATAGGTGGTGCTCGATCTCACCGAGTTCCAACCGCTGGCCGCGCAGCTTGATCTGCTGGTCGATTCTGCCGAGGAAGTAGAGCACCCCGTCGTCGTCGAATCGCGCGAGATCGCCGGTACGGTACATCCGAGCGGCAGGGTCCTCACTGAAGGGATCGGGCACGAAGCGTTCTGCAGTGAGCGCGGGGCGGCCGAGATAGCCCTGGGCCACGTTGCGGCCACCAATCCACAGCTCGCCGGTGACGCCAACTGGGACGGGCTGGAGCTGGTCGTCAAGGACGTAGATCGACGTGTTCGAGATTGGCCGGCCGATGGGTGTAGGCCCCACGTCTTCGGCGCTGCACCTCCAGTGCGTGACGTCGATGGATGCTTCCGTCGGTCCATAGAGGTTGTGTAGATCGGCAGAGGATCGTCGGCACCACTCCTGCCGTAGGTCTGCGGGGAGGGCCTCTCCGCTGCATACCACATGCTTCAGAGAGCTGAGCTCCTCCACCCGCTGACTCATCATGGCGCGCAGCATCGAGGGAACGAAGTGGATTGTAGTGACCCCCCATCGCTGGATGGTAGCGGCCAAGGCTGCGGGATCGCGATGGGCATCCGGCTCGGCGACGACCAGATGCGCCCCGGTCATGAAAGGCCAGAACAGTTCCCAGACCGACACGTCGAATGTGATGGGAGTCTTGTGCAGCACGACCTCGCCAGCACCGATGCGGAACTGCTGCTGCATCCACTCCAGGCGATTTCGAAGTCCGGCATGAACATTGACAACACCCTTGGGACGGCCCGTCGAGCCAGAGGTGTAGATCACGTAGACCGGGTCCTCACCCGAGACGGGAGTGCGGACCCGGGTGGGTCCAGGCAGCTGCGCCAGGAGCTGGCCAGCGTCCACCGTCCAAAACTCCACCGGGTGGCCACAAAAGGACTCGAGGAGGGCATCGTGGGTGATGACGAGGTCCATCCCAGCGTCCTCGAGTATCTCGGAGACGCGCGTCCGTGGATAGTCCGGATCGATCGGGACGTAGGCTCCGCCAGCTCGGACAACCGCCAGAACGGCGACCAGCAGCTCCACCGAGCGCGGTAGCGCGACGCCCACCAGGGAGCCGGGACCCACGCCGCGGCCGACCAGTCGTTGCGCCAGCACCTCGGTGGCCCTGTCGAGCTCGGCATAAGTGAGGGTGGTAGCCCCGAAGGTGAGCGCCGGTGCGTCCGGGGTGGCCCGGGCCTGTGCGTGGAACTGCTCGTGGACCCAACCATGACTTACCGGCCAGGTTTCTTTGGTGTTATTGAAACCGGTCAGGATCCTGTTGCGCTCCGACTCGCTCAGTAGCGGCACCGCTCCCACGGCCTGCTGGTCGTCGGCCGCGACGCTCGCGATGGTCTGGGACAGGGCACTGGCGAGACGCGCGATGGCCTCAGGGGAGTACGCGCCGCAGTCATACTCCAGGTATCCGGTCAGCGCGCCGCCGTCGTGGAAGGCCTGCAGCTCCACGTCGAAGCGAGCGCCTTCGTTGACGAGCTCGATCCGATGGGCAGGGGCTCCGAACAGCTCGGGCATCACGGGCTCAGGACCGTAGGTCAGACTGACCTGACACAGCGCCTGGCGGCTCAGATCGCGCTCCAGTCCGAGCATGCCCACGACCAGGTCGAAGGGCACGTCAGCGTGGGCGTGCGCACCCACGCAGGCATCCCGAACCTGGCCGACGAGCTCGGCAAACGTGGCCTCGGGATATAGATGAACAGGGATAGGAACGACGTTGATAAAGTAGCCGAGCACGTTCTGAAGCTCTGGCCGGCTGCGGACTGAGCTCGGGGCGGCGATGGCGAAGTCACGCTGCCGCGAAAGCCGTCCCAGGACCAAGGCGTAGGCAGCCAGCAGAGTCATGTAGGTGGTCCCGCCGTGTGCTCGGCCCGCAGCAGAAAGGGCGTCCATGACGTCCGCGGGGATAGTGATGGGGTGTTGAGCGCCGCGAAGCCTGGCGACCTGAGGACGGACTCGATCGGTCGGCAGTTCAAGGACGGGGTCGACCCCCTTCAGGGCCTCACGCCACCAGTCCAGCTGGTCCTGCCAGGCTCCACCCTCTCGCTGCTTCTGCTGCCACACAGCGAAGTCGCCGTAGTGCACGCTGGAATGGCTCTGCACGTCGAGGCCGTCCCGCAACGCGAGGTAAGTGTCCGATAACCGCGAGACCAGAAGCCTGGCCGAGATGCGGTCGACGAGGAGGTGGTGCCCGGCGAACACCAGGACGGTGCGGCGTTCCGAGCGGGCCAGACCGACGCGAAAGGGGACGGCCGAATCGATGTCAGGCGGGGGTTGGCCGAGCAGGCTGTCCGCGAGCCGAGCAACCTTGGCTGTCGTCGCCTCACCGTCGAGCTCGAGAATCTGCAGGGTCGTCTTGGCGTCACGGTGGATGATCTGGACTGGGCGCGCCGGATCTTGCCCGAAGGTTGTGCGGAGCACTTCTTCGTCTGCAGTCACGCGATCCAGCGCCTCCTGTATAAGGCGCTCGTCGACGACCGCGTCGAGGACGATCGCGGTCACCCCCCAGTAGGCACGGCTGCGGGGATGTAGTTGCTCCATGAACCACATGCCTTCTTGCGAGACCGCCAGAGGCAGCCGCTTGGTGGCAGGAGTTTGCTCCTGGAGCAGCTGCTCGAGACGGCGCCGTTGCTCAGGGCTCAGCCTCGCGAGCCGCTCGTTCAGATCGGTCATGCGTTGGCTTCCGGTGTCGGAGACTGTCCCTCGTTCTCCACCTGAGCGAGCAGTTCAGTCAGCAGGTCCTCGTCGACGGACGTCAGCGGGCTGATCTCTGGCTCGTCAGGGACGGGTCCCGCTGCGCGCTCCGTGTCAACCTGCACAACCAGCGAGCTTGCGATGTCCTCTAGCGTCGTCCCGCGGAGGAACTCGGTCATGTCGATCTCCACACCGAGGTTGGAGGAGATCTCATTGCGCAGCTCGATCGCCATGAGCGAGTCGAGGCCTAGGAAGGTCAGCGGGACATCGACGGGTATCGCAGAGGAGAAGCCCAAGGAATGCCGCAGACGCATCTTTAAGCTGTCCAGCAGCTTGTCCCTCCTGAGGTCCTCGGGGCTGTCGAGTAGTTCCTGCCGCATGATGATCTGCTGTCCAGCCGTGCCCTGGAGCGGCCCCTGCATGAGGGGGTCTGCGGCGGACCGATCTGCGACCGCCGGTTCCGGCGAGGAACGCGGCTGATCTGGCTGCGCAGTCAGCCGGCGACGGCCCAGTTCGATGCGGTCGAAAGGATATGTCGGGGCTGGCACCTTGCGGGCACCGCTGCCGTCGAAGACTCCTTCCCAGCGAGGATCGTGGCCGTGCACGAACAGGCGAGCGACGGCGGCGAGTATGGCCTCGTCTTCGGGGCGACGCCGTCGCAACGACGGGACCATGAGTGGCTTAGCCTCGGCATCCAGCGAGTCGAGCGCCATGCCGAGGGCGTCGGCCCCGGGCCCGATCTCGACGAAGGTGCCGCAACCGATGGTTGCCAGGGTCTTCACCCCGTCCGCGAAGCGCACTGCCTCGCGAGTCTGGGTCGCCAGGTAGCCAGAAGGAAGGGCAGTCCCCGACGCGAGGATGCTGCCGGTCGCGCCCAGGACGAGTGGCAGCCGCGTGGGCTGCAGATCGTGTGACGCCTGGAGGGCGGCGAGCGCGGGTAGAACTGGCTCCACCAGCGGGCTGTGTCCAGCGCGGTCGGAATCGATCTGCATCACATGCATCCCCTGGGCCTCGCAACGCTGACGGGCTTCCTCAACGGCTTGTGCGGTGCCGGACAGCGTGATGTTGGCTGGACCGTTGACACCAGCCACCGAGATCTCTCCAGTCGGCAGGTCGGCGATGATCTCTTGCAGTGTCTCCAGGGCAGCGTTCACACCGATCATCGCTCCACCTGGTGGCAGCTCGGCCATCAGGGCTGCTCGGCGCACGACCAGCTCGAAGCCAGAATCTGGAGAAATGACGCCAGCGGTTGCCATCGCGGCGTACTCGCCCACACTGTGCCCCAGAACCGCGTCGGGGATGATCCCCCACGACTGCCAGGTCGCTGCGAGTGACATCTGGAGCGCATAGAGGGCGGGGGACGCGAACTGAGGCTCGCCCAGACGGGAGTGATCGTTCTGGGGCCACATGATCTGCGTGAGCGAGACCCCGGCCAGATCGCGCATCATCGCATCGAAGGTATTCATGTGCTCGGCGAAGACCGGGCTCGCAGCGGCCAGTGCACTTCCCATGCCTGCGTAGTGAGCGCCGGTTCCAGGAAAGAGGAAGGCCACGGCTCGGGGACGCGCCACCGAAGTCGCCTGCCACACTGCGGGCGAACTGGCCCTGCCGCGAATCACGTCGTCGAGGAGCTGGGCCGCCTCGTCGTTAGTCCTGGCAAGGACCACGGTACGCTGTTCCCAGGGCGTGCGCGATGAAGCAGTGAATGCAAAATCGGTGTAGGAAGCCGATCCCTCTCTCAGCTGGTCCTGGAAGCGGCGCGCGAGTTTGCGGAGCGCCTTCGGCGTCCGGGCGGTTACAGCAAACAGGCGTGGACGCGCCAGGTCCTCCTGGCCAGCGCTCGCTCGAGGAGCAGGTGCTTCCAGGATCAGGTGAGCGTTCGTTCCGTTCAGCCCGAATGAGCTGACTGCGGCGATCCGACGGCTGGCTGCTGCGGGCCACGGGATGAGCTCGTTCGGGATCTGCATGGAGGTACCCTCGAGCGGCAGCAGCGGACTCGCCTTGCGCTGGCCACGGTTGGGCGGGATCGCGCCGCGCTGAAGACAGAGCACCGCCTTGATGAGGCCGGCCATACCAGCGGCAGCCTCCGCGTGCCCCAAATTCGTCTTGACTGCACCGAGGTACAGGGGCAGGCCCGAGGTCCGGCCATACACCTGTCGCAGCGCCTCGACCTCGATCGGGTCACCCACCACGGTGCCGGTGCCATGTGTCTCAATCAGCGCGACGTCGTTCGGATCGACACCGCTGCAGCGGAGTGCCTCGTGCATCACGGCTGCCTGCATCGCCCCATTGGGTGCGGTGAGACCGGCGCTGCGGCCGTCGTGGTTGACGCCGGAACCCCGCACGACGGCCAGGATGTTGTCTCCGGCCTGCTCCGCGTCTTCGAGCCGCTTCAGGACAAGGACACCGACGCCCTCGCTGCGCACGAATCCGTCCGCGTCCGCGGCGAAACTCTTGGTCTCTCCGTCGGAGGCGAAGGACTGGCTCAACTGCGAGAGGGTAATATCGCCCACGGGAGTGAGCATGGTGCTGGCTGCGCCACAGATGACCATGTCAGCCTCTCGCCTTCGAAGCCAACCGCAGGCTTCGTGCACGCTGACCAGCGAAGAAGCGCAGGCTGCATCGAGAACCATGCAGGGTCCGTGCAGGTCAAGAAGGTAGGACAGGCGTCCAGCGCCGATGCTGTGCGCGGATCCGATGCCGGTGTAGGCATTGATCGACATGATGTCGCCCACCGCCAGGCCTGCATGATCAGCACCTGACAGCGTTGCGCAGACGCCGGTTTGGGACCCCGCCAGGGACTGCATCGTGCAGCCAGCCAGTTCCAGCGCCTCCCAGGACGTCTCAAGGAAGAGCCGGTGCTGGGGATCCATGGCTTCGGCCTCTCGGCGAGAGATCCCGAAGAACTCGTGGTCGAAGATGTCGACGTCATCGAGGAAACCGCCGAATCGACTCGCGGTCTTGCCGGGGAGCTGGGGTGTCGACGAGTAGAACTGCTCCAGGTCCCAGCGGTCTTCAGGCACTTCGTCGATGACCGTCTGGCCGGCCACCATCAGATCCCAGAGGTCTTGAGGGGTCCGCACTCCGCCAGGGAAGCGGCATGCCATCCCGACGACTGCGACTGGACCGCTTTGGAGGTTCTGCAGACGAGCCTTCAGCTCGGTGTGGCTCTGCATGACCGCCTCGAGGGTTCGTTGGAGACGATCCACATGAACGTCAGTCACCGTGTGTGCCCCCCTGCGAGAGCGAGTTGAGGAAGGCCTCGAACTCGGAGTCCGACATGGTCAGGAGGTCATCGACCGCGACGTCTTCTGGCACCGGAATCGGCTCGGTCAGACTCAGGTGGTGAGACTCGTTTGGCTCCTGCGCAGAAAGCAGGTAGCCCGTCAGTGCCTCGAGGGTCGGGTACTGCCAGCAGATCGTGGCCGGCAGCTGTCTTCCCGTGATCTCCTCGACCCTTGAGCGCACGCGCAACATCTGCTGCGAGGTCATCCCCAGCTGCATGAGGGAGATATCGACCGCGATCTGTTCAGCTGGGGTCCCGATGATCTCAGCCACGGCGCCGGTCAGTGCCGACAGGAGTTCGTTCTTCGCCAGCAGGTCGTTGGCGTCCCGAGCTGGCGGAGCGAGAGGCAACGTACCAGGGTCATTCGCTTCTACCGCGCACATGTGACGGGCCCCCCGCAACGGAGATGCGGCAACGATTCGGACACGACAGCAAGAGACATTGAACGGCCTCCTCCCGACTGGGTTTGGATGGGGTGTGCTCGTGCACCAACGCGACGCACCAACTGCCACCCGCAACGCGAGTGTATGATGTCACGAAGGGAAATCCCATAGCGTCTTGGCAATTCCTGTGGTCCCGGGCCGGGGTGTTCAAGGCTCTGAGGTGGGCCATCGTGGGACCGGATCGCCAAGAACCCTGGCCCTGAGCGTCGAGAGCGAGCCGGGCTGGGCACTCCCCCCGGTTCAGGACGTTCTTCTGCAACAGCGCGAAGAACGACTCCATCGCCGCGTTGTCACCGGCATTATCCGGCTAATCAGGGCTGGTCGGGGGAGCGTCCGATTAACGGTGTAAGTGGCGGTTTCGTTACTGGTGGGTGCTGGCCGCGGGCATGCGGTCAGCGAAGGTGGTG
>NZ_BAAGQL010000012.1:0-81258 GCF_054783495.1 Luteococcus sediminum
ACTCGGCAAACGCCGTGACGACACGCTGGCCCACAACTACCGCGAATGGCTCAAAGCCGCTTGACACGAGATAGGAGCATCAGATTCTTTCGGGCTGCCCCTGCGCAACGTCACCAACGGGCTCGGTTTCCTGCCCTACGGCTCGGGCGTCCACTACGACGGTGAGGCTGATCGTCGTCCTGCAGTGCACCAGTGGGTGGCATCGGGCGAGTTGCCGGAGACCCACTGCAGCGACGACGGTGTCGGGCTCGTCTACTACGGAACGCAGCTAGTCGATGCCGTCGCGGAACGCCCCGGAGCCCACGGCTACGTCGTCCGACGAGAGGGCGACCGTGCTGTCGAGGAACAGCTCACCACGCGCGTGCTGAGTTAACGCCACCCCGCGATCGTCGCGGCAAGACAGGGCGGCCGTGCAGTGAGTGGAGCCCGACGTGGTGTTTGCGTGCATCGGCTCACGCAAAGAGCGGGGTCACATCGTGTTGATCGGGCATGCGGTCACTGGCTGGAATCTGGATTGGGTTGCCGCGGCGTTGCAGCATCCTTTGTTGGACCACGTCGAGCTTCGAGGCTCGCTCGTTGCCGTCAGCGCCGACCAGCCATATGAGGTTTCGATGAGGTTTGGGATCGAGAGCATCCTGAACGTCGTCGTAGTCGACCACGAGGGCGAGTGCCCAAGTGACGGTACCTGTGGCATGACGTTGAGCCCAGTCGATGACCTGCAGTGCGTCGGCCCCGGTGATCTCGTAGACGGTGGTTGTGCCGCCGGTCTCGGTCGTGCTCCCTTCTTGGAAGAAGACGCGAAATCTGGGGTCATCTTCCTGCCCGCAGCGGTCGTACTCCCACACAGATTCCACCTGGATGCTGTTCATGACATCACCGTCCCATCGCACCGGCTCAACGTCCGCCTCTCGGCAGATGATCGATGTCATGCACATCTGATGGTGTCAGCGACGGGGAGATGCGGTCCGGTCTTCCGGAATTACATCGACATGCTTTCGGGCCTGGCGGATGACCGGCCGTTCGATGTGTCCGTTCTGCCGTGTTATGGCGTCTGCGGCCGCCCCACGAGGATCATCGTTCCATCGTGCGACGAGGGTGACGAGCCGCGTTTGGAGTTGCCCTTCGGAGGTCCTCGTCTGCTGGCTGAGCCCTTCCAGGCCCTGCTGCCACGTGCTGGGGTGGGCAGCAGCAATCGCGGAGAGCGCCTGATCCACCGCGTCGTCGTCTGCGGAGTTGATGAGTCGGTCGGTGGTGGGTTTCGCGTTGTCGAGGCATCGGGTGAGGGCTGCAGGTCCGTGGGTGATGAGGAGTTCGGCGGGGTCGCTGCCTGCGGGGAGTTCGGCGCGCAGGGTGTAGGTGCGGTGGACGGTGAGTTTGAAGTGGTCCTTGTCGGCGGCGGTGTTTCCGGCGGGGTCGTTGTCGGTGGCCAGGACGACTCGCTCCTGGTTGGCGAGGAGGGCGGCTTGGTGGTCGGTGAGGGATGTTCCGAGGGGTGCGAGGCCGGTGTGGCGGCCGGCGGTGGCGAGGGTGATGGCGATGGCGTCGAGGGGGCCTTCGACGATGACGGGGGTGCTGCCGGGTTGGGGGTGGCCGTAGAACTGGTCGCCCTTGCTGTGGATGGGGGTGGTGGGGGTGTTGAGGTACTTGGGGCCGGCCTGGTCGGCGGGCAGGGTGGGGTTGGCTCGGGCGACGAAGCCGAGGATGTGCCCGTCGGGATCGGTGATGGGCAGGGTGAGGCGGTCGCGGAAGCGGTCGATGAGACGGCCGGTGGAGGCGGGTTTGACGAGGCCGGCGGTGAGCATTTCGAGGTCGGTGACGCCGTGGCGGCGTAGGTGGGTGGCGAGGTTGGTCCAGCCGGCGGGGGCGTGTCCGGGTTGGATGGTGGGGTGGCCGGTGAGGTCGACGCCGAGGCGTTCGGCGAGGTAGGGCTGCGCCCAGGACTGGGGGAAGCAGCTGGCGTAGTAGTTCTGGGCGAGTTGGTTGACCTGGTGGAGCCGTTCGGCGGGGACGGGGGAGTCGGCCAGGGCGTCGGCGCGGTCGAGTTGGTGGCGCAGCATGGCGTCGCTGGGCGGGGTGGGGCCGGTGGCGTCGCGGATCATGCTGAGCAGTGCCAGTCGGGTGCCGGGGTCGTCCGGGCTCGGGAGTTCCGCCGCCGCCTGCTCGACCGACGTCGCAGTGTTCGGCGTTTGTTCGGGTGGGGTGGTGGTGCGGTTGAGGCGCCAGAGCAGGGCTGCGGCGGGGTGGTCGTCGGGTAGGGGTTTGACGGTGATGGTGTCGGCGAGGATGCCGTGGACGTCGTGGCCGGTGGCGCTCAGGTCGTCGAGGCGGTGCGCGAGTCGGACCAGGGCGGGGTCGTGGGTGAGTCGTTCTCCGATGGCGTCGAGGATGGGCTTCCAGCGCTCGAGTGCGGGGTCGTTCTGGTCGATGGCGTGATCGAGGGCGCGTTGGTACTGGGTGGCTTGGCGGGTGGTCTGGCGGGGCCCGGTGGGGCGTGGGTCGGTGTCGGGGATGTTGTTGGCGGCGCGCCAGATCGCGAGCTGGCGGCGGGTCTCGTCGGTGCAGGGCAGGGCAGCCCACGACGCGTCCGGAAGGGGCTGGTGGGCGACCTGGTCGGCGAGAGTGGTGACGAGGGTGGCGCGCTGTCGTGCCCAGGTGCCCCAGGCGGGGTCGTCCTGGGTGCGGGTGGGGATGCCGGGCAGCCATGGCAAGGGCCCCGCGGTCAGTGGGTGGCGGGTGTCGAGGCGCCAGGCGAGGGTGGCGGCCTTGTCTCGGGCGTCGTCGAGCTCGTGTTGGGCGTGGGCTGCGGTCAGGGCGGTGAGGGGGTTGGTGCCGTTGCTGGCGATGAGGATGAGGTGGTTGCGCAGAGCAGGCCAGGCGGGTTCGTCAGTGATGCCGGCTTCGAGGGTTTCGGCATGATCCTCGATGGTGGCGATGGCGTGGGGGCCGAGGAGGTGTTCGGCAGCGGTGGTGATGCCGTCGGCGTAGGCGGCGACGGCGACGGCGAGCAGTCGGGCGGGGTCGTGGTGGTCGGCGTGGTGGGTGGTGGCCGAGCGGGCGGCGTCGTCGCGGGTGAGGATCTGTTCGAGCAGGTCTGTGGGTGTGGGCGGGGTCGTGGCATCGGGTTGGGTGAGCAGCGCGGGATCGCCGTCGCCGGTGGTCTGCAGCCACAGGTGGTTGGCGTGACGTCCGCGAGTGAGCATGGTGTAGAGCTGCTGGCGAGACTCCTCAGGGGTGGCGATGCCGTGCGTGACGTCGCAGGAGATGCCTTGGGCGGCGTGGATGGTGGTGGCGTAGCCGAGCTCGACGGCAGCGGTCACGTAGTCGACGGGGACGGTGACGTGGCGTCGGGATTGGTGGTGCTGCAGCGCGAGGCACCCGTCGGGGCCGATGGCGGTGACGTGCCAGCGGTCGCCGTTCTTGACCCAGTCGGTGCGGCTGGTGCGCAGGCGGCGGTCGTTGCGGCGGGTGATGACGATGTCGCCGATGCGGGCGTGGTTGCCGTCGGCCAGCGCCGCGCTGGGGCCGGTGGCGTGGGGGCCGAGGTGGTGGGTCTGGGCGCGGTGGTTGAGTTCGGAGACCAGGTCGCGGGTGGGGGCGAGCATGATGGCGTCGCGGCCGGCGGCCTTGTCGCGGGTCCAGGCGGTGAAGGCGTTGTCGGTGACGGTGGCCAGGTCGCCGACGTGGACGCGGTCGTTGTCGAGGTAGAAGCCGATCGCGGCCGTGTCCCCCTGGCGGAGGGCGAGGGAGGCCGCGGCTTCGGCGGGGTCGGTGAAGCGCATCAGCTCATCGAGGGTGGCGGCGCCGTGTCGTGTCTGGATGTCGCGCAGCAGGCCCCCGGAGCCGATGGCGGCGAGCTGTTGGTCGTCCCCAATGAGCCGGACGACGGCGCCGCGGCTGGTGGCCCAGCCGGTGACGGTGGCCAGGGTGAGGGTGTCGGCCATGCCGGCCTCGTCGATGATGACCATCGACCCGGTGGTGATGCTCTGGGCCCAGTGGGGGAGTTTGTCGTGGGTGATGCCCCAGGCGAGTTTGGCGAGGGTGTCGGCCTTCAAACCGGTCGCGGTGGAGAGTTGGGAGGCTGCTGCGGCGGAGGGGGCGAGGCCGACGACGGTGTGGCCGGAGGCCTCCCACGCGGCGGCGAGGGCGTGCATGGCGGTGGTCTTGCCCGACCCGGCCGGCGCGATCGCGAGCTGCACCAGACGCCCCGACGTGGCGAGCTGTTCCACCAGCGCCGCCTGGCCCGGGTTGAGGGCGAAACCGCGTTCGGCGGCCGACATCGCCAACGACGCCTCCAGCACCGGCTGCGCCATCGATGTCCCGCCGTCGGTGCCGGCAAGGGCAAGGACGTCTTCCTCTGCTTGGAGGATGCGGTGGGAGGTGAACAGGGTTGATCCGGCGACGGTGTAGACGCTCGACCCGTCGGCCCGGCGCAGCGGCTGCGGCTCGGTGATCTCGAAGGTGGGCTTCTCCAACGGGACGGATGCTTCGAGGGCCATCGAGGTGAGCAGGTCGACGGCGGCATCGACTGTGCCGGTGGGGGTGGCGGTCAGGCGCACCTGGCGTTGGGCCTCGGCCCTGACATCGGTGCGTCGCCACGTCGCGCCGCGTCGCTCCATCGCCGCCACCACCCGTGCGGTGGCGGCGTCGAACCAGCCACTGTCAGCCACCGGCAACTGACGGGCTTGGGTGGGGTGAAGGGCTGCGTGGACGACCTGGTTGATCGCGGCTGGGCTGCCGAGGATGTCGACGGCCTCGGTCCGCCACGCGGCGCGTTGCTCGGTGATGGTGCGGGGCGCGTGCTTGGCGTCGCGGGTCTCGAGCGTGGCGCGCTGCGCCAGGTCGTAGCCCTCCACCACCGTCGGCGGACGTCCATGGTCGTCTTGGAACGAGGAGGCGAGCTCACCGCGCCGCTGTTCGATCGCCCGACGCCGCGACGACCACCGCTGGTTCAACTCGGTCGGCACCCCGACCACTTCACGCACCGGACGCTTGCCTGCGCCCATGGCGCGGTCCTCGAACCGCAGCCCGCGCGCTTCGAGGCGCTTGTACAGGGCGGTGTTGTAGGTCTCGGAGGCCGCGACGACGCCCTGGTAGAGGAGTCTGGCGTCGATCGCCAGCCACTTGCCCGAGCTGGTGGCGCGGACCTTGTTCGCCACCGCCACATGCGTGTGCAGGTCGGGATCTCCGGCGCGAGAGTCGCGGTGGGTGAACGCGGCGCCGACCAGGCCGTCGACGTCGACCTGCCGCACCCCCTTCGCCCCTTCGCGGGTGTAGAGCAGATGGTCCTCGACGAACCGCAGCGCCTCCGCCACCGCGTCGTGGTGGGCGCGTTCGACCATCGCCGCGGTCGGCAGGTCGGCGATCGCCCACAACGTCGACACGCTCTTCGGCGGCGAGAAGGTCAGGTCGAAACCGGACACCACCGAACGCCCCGGGCGCGAGTACCGCGCCACCGCACCCGCCAGCTCCCGCGCATCGACGTGCGCGCGGCCCATCTCCCGGACGAAGAACTCCGCCGCCACCTGGCTGCGGATCCCGGCCCGCACCTCACCCGGCACCCGCGCATCCGCCTCCAGGCCACGGCTGGTGTTCCACTCCGCCACCCGACGAGCCACCTCGACACGGAAGGTCGACACCTCCGACGGCAACTTGAAAGACGCCCCCAACCGATAGGCCGCCAACAGCTCACACTCCGATGCATCCGCACCCAGCCCGGCGGCCCGCTCGTGCCCCAGCGGATGCTGCCCGGCCCCGAACAACAACTGCATCTGCTCAGCAGTCACCTGCGACCCGGCGAAATCGTCACCGATCGCCGCGCAGCCCCTGCCAACCCACGTGCCGGGGGTTTCGCCGTGCTCGGGGTAGTACGTCGTCAGGCCCTGGTGGCCCTTCTCCGTCGAATCCTGCACAGCAACCTGCCGGGTCAGGTAGTCATACCCCGACCCGGCCGACAGCTTGTGCAGCGACATGGTCACGACTGCCCAACCCAGGGGTCGGGGCGTGGTGCCGAGTATCACGAACGAAGGCAGATCGCGCCGAGTCACGGACGTTGGCTCGCGTCACCCCATCCGCCAGTGCCGTCCGGGACATCGGGACAACCAAGACCTCGGTTAGGCGACAAAGGCCCCAACCTCGAGTTCGAAAGCGGCGTCAACCTCCGGCTGGAGGGCCTCCCCGAACGGCACTTCCTGGCCCTGAGTGCAAGAGGTGTGTGGCGCTTGATGGTCTCGTGTTTCCCCTGGGGTTCGTTCTGGCGGTTGGTGAGCACCGGGGGCGTCGCGTTCGCTTGGGTCTTCGTCAGGGTGGTTCGGAAGGGGCGAAGGTCGATGGGACGTCAGCAGGAACGGGTGGCTGCGAGGCGAGCGATTCATGAGGCTCGGGTGGCGCGGTTGCAGCAGCAGCGGGAACGGGAATCGGTGCTGACCGATCTGGCCGTGCGTGTCCAGGTGGAGCTGCGCACCGGCGCCAAGGCGTTGGCCGAGGCGGAGGCGCGCGCCGGTGCGCTGATCGAGGAGATGGTGACCGTCCACGGGCTGACAGCCACGCAGGTGGCTGAGTGGTGCGCTGGCGGGCTCAGCGTCCGTGAGGTCGGCCGACTTCGACGCCTCACGGTTCCCACCAGAGATGACCATTAGCGCCTGGGGACCGGGCTTTCGCGAGCACCGGGGTCGCGTGGTGGGTTGTGCCTGTGAACGACGGTCACGGTGGCCGGGCGGAAGGCGGGTGTGATGGCAACGGTTGAAGGCATGCGGAGCCTGGAGCGCGCAGTCGGGTTGTTGATGACCGCGGCGGAGCGTTCCCGGTTGGCGACGTGGGATCTGGAGGAGCTGGCGGCGTTCCAGCGCGACACGGCGGTGAACGAGGCGCTGTGGTCCGCCACCGGACTACTGGAGCCCGACGTGGTGCCCGTCCCGGTGGAGGTCGAGCAGCCCGGCGTCCTGACGGTGTTGGAGGAGGTTGAGCGGGAGCTGCGTCGGGTGGCGATCGGCGCCTATCCGGCCGGGACGAGTGCGGTGGTCGCGTTGGTGTGCGATCTGGTCGGGGAGTACCGGTGCCCGCGCTGAGGCCGTCGGAGGCAGACCGGCTGGCACGTCACCTCCTGATTGACGAGCCGGGTGACGTGGCGGCATCGGTGATGGGCTTGGCCTACATCGTCGACGCGGCCAGCCAGCGAACCCGCCAGGACGCGGATGGTGGGGCGCCGATCTTGGAGGTGTCGGCGTCGGCGTTGGCCCGCGTGCTGCGGTCGCGTTCTTGGAAGACAGCGTCACCGGCGCCGGCGATGGTGGCAGTGGCGGATGCCATCGGTCAGATTGAGCCCGATCCTGGTGTGGAGCGTGAGCTGGTGCATGTCTCGTACCTGGCGGCTCACGCCACGTCGAGGGTCGCGACTAGTTGTTGGTGGCAGGGACGTTCATGACAGTTTGCGGGTTGACGTGAAGGGAGGACCCCCGTTGGGTTGTGGCTTGTCGAAGGTCACAGATGAACAACGGAGGTCCTCATGGCCCACTCTAAAGCCCGTCTGAACGTCAACGGTCGGCGTCTGCTGGTCCAGCGCGTCCGCGAGCAAGGCTGGAAGGTCGCCCACGCCGCCAAGGCGATGGGAATCTCACGCCAGTGCGCACACCACTGGCTCAAGCGCTACGACCAGCACGGCGAACCAGGTCTGCATGACCGCTCCAGCCGACCCCGAACCATGCCCCGGCGCACCAACCACCAGGTCGAGGTCCGGGTCCTGGCGCACCGCGCGCTGCACCGGCAGGGCCCAACCCACACCAGCGCCGCGACCGGTGTTCCCGCGCGCACCGTCTCGGCGATCTGGAAGCGTCATCACATGCCCCCGTTGGCCCACCTCGATCCGATCACCGGAGCAGTGATCCGCGGCAGCCAGGCCACCACCCGCCGCTACGAACGCGAACACCCCGGTGAGTTGATCCACCTCGATGTCAAGAAGATCGGCAAGATCCCCGACGGCGGAGGCTGGCGAAGCCGCGGACGGGCCGCGACCAGCACCGAGAGGAACAAGCGGGCAAAGATCGGCTACGACTACGTCCACGCAGCCGTCGACGACCACACCCGGCTGGCCTACATCGAGATCCACGACGACGAGAAGGGACCCACCTGCGCTGGTTTCCTCACCCGCGCCGCGGCCTTCTTCGCAGACCACG
This sequence comes from Luteococcus sediminum, assembly GCF_054783495.1. Lineage (NCBI taxonomy): Bacteria > Bacillati > Actinomycetota > Actinomycetes > Propionibacteriales > Propionibacteriaceae > Luteococcus > Luteococcus sediminum. The sequence continues at coordinate 8,169 of NZ_BAAGQL010000012.1, forward strand.
GCATCACCCGCATCGAGCGGGTGATCACCGACAATGCCTTCGCCTACCGCAACAGCAGCGACTTCATCGCCGCGGTCGCAGCCCTCGACGCGAAACAGAAGTTCATCAAGCCCCACTGCCCCTGGCAGAACGGCAAGGTCGAGCGCCTCAACCGGACCCTGGCAACCGAATGGGCCTACCGACAGCCNACGAGGCCACAGCGCCCTCGGCGGGAAAGCTCCCATCACCCGAGTGTCATGAACCTGTCTGCCACCAACAACTAGTGCGGGGGACAGTGAGGTTTTGGGGGCGGTGCGCGCGGTCGAGCTGGGCCTGGATGCTGCCCTGCATGGCCAGACACCGGGCACACATCGTCCCGATGTCGGCAGTGAGTTCAGCACGGCGGTGATGGAGTGGGCGCGTGCTGTGGATCGCTGTGCTCAGCGGCCGTCGGTGATGACGCCGTTGGTGACGGCCCGGGCGGCGGGTTCGGTGCTGGCAGGGGTGGACGCGCTCACCCAAGCCCAGGCGACCCGGAAGACTGAAGCTCTTGTGGACTACCGCGACGCGATCAAGCCGGCGCTGGCCAGGAGCTTGCGGGCGTGGGGTGAGCATCATCGGCAGTGGGCCAAGCTGATGTCGCCGGGGGAGCGGGTCGACCCGGAGCTGATGGCTGCCACCACGCGGCTCATGCGCGCCAGCCGTGACGTGCCCGCTGGTGGAGAGGGGTCGCGGTCCTGGGATGCTGCGGTCACCGCCCTGAGCCTGACGAGGCATGCCGCCGCCGTCAGCAACCAGCCCGTTCACCCCGGTTCGTTGAAGGCGCCCGCGGAGCTGGTCGCGCCGATGCTGGCGGCCGCACTGCCGCCCAACGGTTCCCAGCTGCAAGTGGAGTGGCTCAAGCTCGAGCGCCTCGAGGGACGAGCGAACGTGACCGTCCCGGAACCAGTGCTGGCGAAGCTGGCCGCGGTGGGTAGCGCGACTGTGCGAGGTGCTGACCGGGCTCTGCAGTCGGGCTACCTGATGATGAGACCTGCTGCGGCACCGACGACGGTGCCAGCGGGCAGAACTGAAGCAGTCCCGGATCTGCCTCACTCACGGCTCGGACCGTCGCCGAGGTGCGTGTGATCTGGCACCGGTACGCCCGTGCCTCTCTGCAGCCGAGATGGCTGCGCGACGATCACGCGTCAAAGGTGGTGAGAGATGCCGTCAGCAATTGCTGGGCGGAGCCGAATTCCACGAACTCCCCGCAGGCCACGAATCCAAGCCGTGCCGCCAGGGCCAGGGCCTTCTGATTCGACGTTTGGGTGACAACCAGGACGGGTTCGTCGCCTCGGACCTCCGACGTCACTCGCGCCAGCAGTTCCCGGCACGCGGCCTCCGCGATGCTTCGTCCCCAGGCGTCGGGCAGTAGGACGTAGGACAGCTCCAACTCTCGCCCCTCCGGGCGGACGTGTCCGGGTCGATCCGGGTTGCGCCGATCCGCCACCACCGTGCCCAGCATCCGTCCACTGCGTGCGTCCGAGACGATCTGGGCCCATCTGCGACGCCCACACCGCGCTCCAACCACACTGACAACAGCGACCGCCCAGGCGATGGACTTCGGCCGGGGGCCGCCCAGATGGCGAACGCGATCATCGGTCAGCAACTGGACCATGCGAGTGACGTCGCCCGCGCGACCGTTGCGCAGCTGGATCTCAGGTGAGGCCATGGCTCGAGCTCAGGCAACGCGCACCGCCACACCTCGCACGGGCTCTGGAGTCAACGACCCTGCGCGTGAGTTGATGCCCGTGCATGTCGAGGGCGCGGGGGCTCTCTGGCGGCTAGCCTTCCGGTATGAGCACCGCCGAGGACGTCCTCCACCTGGTTGAGGCCCCGGCACGTGCCTTGCTGAGCAAGATGCCGAGGGGTTGCGGCTGCTGATGCATCCCGAGTGTGTCTGGCCCAGCTACGCAGGGCTGGTGCTGGACCGCGACGAGTATTGGCGCCGCAACACGACCGCGGTCAGCTTCACCTCCCAGCGCCTCGAAGGCCCCGTGGTGCGCGTCGTCGGCGACACGGCCATCGTCACTGGGACGGTTGTCGACCCTCTGCGCGACGGTGAGCAGTTCCGCCTGCTGATCACCATGACGTGGGTGCGCTGCGATGGTTTGTGGCAGTTGCTCGCTGGTCACGCGGGCCCGCGTCTGGCCTCGTGAACCGCACCCTTTGTCCCGAATGCGGTGTTGGGTTCCTCACCGTGTGCTGAGGTCCAAGCCGACGGCTGGATTCCGTGGGATGAGCTGTGGGACGGCTGGGATGAGCTGTGGGGGCGGCGCGCATTGCCATCGACACCGCGCGGCTGGCAGCTGCTGCAGAGGAGCGAGGTTCGCGTGCACGGCCCCGCTGAACATGGACGTGTCGCTACGGTGTCGTCATGATGGCCGTCCTGACGCAGTTGGTGTTCGAGTGCGACGATCCCGTCCCAGTGGCCGCGTTCTGGCAGGACGTCTTGGACCTCGCGCCAGCCGAGGGCACGGACGACTGGCTAACCCTGCAGTGGGAACCGGTCGGTCGGTTCTCGTTCCATCGCGTCGAGGGCTATGTGCCGCCTCCGTGGCCTGGCGAGTCTGGTCAGCAGCAGGTGCACTTCGATCTCCTGGTCGACGACCTGCAGGCTGCGTCTGCCACGGTTGAGCGTGCCGGTGGGACGCCGCTGACTGGGGTGATGGATCCGGGGCCGAAGGCGTGGCGCATCTTCGTCGACCCCGCTGGCCACCCGTTCTGTCTCGTCTCGGTGCCGGAGTGACGGCCAGGCGCAGTCAGTGGGGTTGAGGCGACCTTCCGGTCGCTCGGCCATTGTCATGCTCCAAGGGCGCTCGAAACCCGTTCGTGTTCAGCTGGTTACTTCCCAGTCTTCTGTCGGGCGTAGTAGGCGCGGGATCGGTTGCGGTCGCCGCAGTCCTTGGTGACGCACCAGCGTCGGTTGTGGGCTCTGGATGTGTCGAGGAAGACCCAGCCGCAGTGGGCGTCCTCGCACTGGTGGAGCCGGTCCAGGTCGGAGCGTGCGAGCAGGGCCATGATGCTTCGGGCGATCCGGTGGCGTGGGGTGGCAGGGGTGAGCGTGCGGTCGTGCCAGCGCCATCCATCGGCAGCGGGGGTGTAGGTGGCTGCGGTGAGTGCTTGGTGGAGCTCGTCGGTGATGACTTGGCCTGCGTCGGCGTCGTCGGTGAACAGTGCGCCGTACAGCGCCTCGCGCAATGCGAGGACCTTGGCATGTTCCGTGGCAGCCTCACCGGGCGGCACCTGAAGGGCTTTGGCTTCCTCGTTATGGATCAGCGCGGATTCCAGGCACCAGGCCATGACGTCGCCGAAGTCGTTGAGATCCTCTTCTCGGTCCTCGTCGGACAGTCGCCACTCGACCGTGTTGATCAGGTCCAGGGCGACGTCGCCGGCGATGTGACTGAAACGTGCCATTATTCAACCTCCATCCTCACAGTCTAGGCACCTGTTGCCTGTGAGCCGTTTATGCGGCAGGATCTCACAAGTAGAAAGCATCAAACTTGTGAGGCTAGGCGGTGGCTGTGAGGGACCCGATCGCAAGACTGGTCCGTGACGACCGGAGCTTCGCGTAGTATTGGTTTGGGCAGAGCGTGAGTAGTTTCGGCAGCCAGGTGGCGGCGATGGCGTTGCCGCTGGTCACTGCGGTGACCTTGCACGGGACTCCGGCGCAGGTGGGGTGGGTGGCCACGGCCGCGATGCTGCCGTACCTGTTGTTCTCGCTCATCGCGGGGCACGTCCTTGAAGGTAGGGATGCCCGCAAGGTGATGTTGCCGGCCAATCTGTTCCAGGGCGCTGCGATGGCTGTTGTCCCGATCGCCTGGCTGGGCGGGTGGTTGTCGGTCCCGCTTTTGGTGCTCCTCGCGTTCGTTGCCGGGTGTGCCGCGGTGTGTTTCGGCGTGGTCGGCTTCTCCTAGCGCATGTCGGAGTCGTGACACTGGCGGAACCGCGGAGGCCCCAGAAGCAGAGCTCCGGGGGCCTCCTCCGTCATCCTCTCGTGGGAATCAGTCGTCGTCCTCGTCCTCGAGGTCCTCCAGCACCTCGAACGGCGACTCGACGTCGCCGCGCCATGCCTCCAGGCCCTCGCGCACCGCGAGCACCGCCACGACAAGCGCCGCGACGGAGTCGGCCCACCACCAGCCGAACAGGCTGTTCAGGATGAGGCCGACGAACACCGCGCCGGAGAGGTAGACGCAGAGGATGAGCTGCTTGGCGTCGGCCATCACGCTCTTGGAGCCCAGCTCTCGCCCGGTCCGGACCTCGATCCACGCCAGCAGCGGCATGATGACCAGGCTCAGCGCTGTGATGCCGAGGCCCAGCGGGCTGTGATCGGGACCCTCTTGGCCGACCAGGGCCAGCACCGCATCGACCGAGACGTAGGCCGCCAGAGCGAAGAAGGCGACGGCGATCACCTTGACCGTGACCTTCTCCCACTGCTCCGGGTCCTTGCGGGTGAACTGCCAGGCGATGGCAGCGGCCGAGAGCACCTCGACCACCGAGTCGAGCCCGAAGCCGATCAGCGCCGCGGACGACGCGAGGACGCCCGCCCAGACGGCGACGATGGCCTCGATGACGTTGTAGGTGATCGTGAACCCGACGATGAAGCGGACGCGGCGGTGCAGGGTCGCGCGGCGCGCGGTGGTCAGAGTCTCGCTCATGCGTCCACCGCCGTCCCGCAGCATCCCGACACCGAGCACGCCGGGTCGATGCACGGCGCGTCCTCGTCCACCGCGAGCGTGACGTCGATCAGGGACATCAGCGCCGCGGCGAGGTGCGGGTCGGCGATCTCGTAGCGGGTTTGCCGCCCCTCGGGCTCGGCGACGACGATCCCGCAGTCGCGCAGGCAGGTCAGGTGGTTGGACACGTTCGAGCGGGTCAGCTCCAGCTCGCGCGACAGCACAGCCGGGTAGCTCGGACCGCCGAGCAGGGTCATGAGGATCCTGGAGCGCGTCGGGTCCGCCATGGCCCGGCCGAGCCGGTTCATGACGTCGAGGCGCGAAACAATAGTCAGCATGGACTGAACTATACAGTGTTCATTGACTAATCGCCCAGTTGTACGGGCTGCCGCACCCGCTCCGCGCGCTTGCCCTCGGGAATCGTGGTCACCTCTTGCGCCAGCGAGGCCACCTCGGCATCCCGCGACCCTTCCACGTCGCCACCAGGCCGGCAACCCAGCGGGCGGACGCGAAGAGCCCGTAACCGGCCCCGGCGAGGCCCACGGTGACCACGAGCCAGCGCCGGAAGATCAGCTGACTCGCTCCGCGGGCGCCTACACCCAAGTCATGTATGGCTCCATCCCACTGGGAAGCGCCATCGCAGGAATCCTGGGCTAGCACTACGGCACTCGCGCCGCAACCCTGGCCGGCGCGCTCGGCATGCTGTGCTCGATGCTGCCCATGCTGACTCGCACGGTCCTCAACCTGCGTCAGGCACAGGACCTCCACGCCACGACAGGCAACCCGGCAGGGAAGTGACAACGCCTCGAACACCTGACTGGCCGCTCGCAAGGCGCCCATGTGCTGTCCCGTCTCACCGAGGTGGAGCTGCAGGACTGCTCCCACGGCGAAGGGATGACCGCGACACCTCAACCTGATGGGCCGGTCTTGAGGTGGCCGCTGCCTTGAATGACACCGGGGAGCCGGCGCGTTCGGTCAGCAGCGCCGTGCGGTCTGCCGCGACGTTGCGGGTGACAGTCTCTGTCAAGGCTTGGGCAACGGGCTGGGTGTTGTCTGGTGCGGCGGTGGCGTCGAGGATCTGGTGGGCGGCCTTGAGGACGCGAGTGCCGGTGGTGTGGATGACGTCGGCGACGGTGGTGCCGTCGGGGTGGTGGGGGAGGGCTTGTTCTGCCCAGCCGGCGACGTAGGTGAAGGTGTATTGGCTGCTGTCGAGGCCGTGGGCGGCGGTGACAAGGTAGGCGACGGACTCGGCCTCGACCTCGCGACTGCCCCGACAGACCGGGGTCGCATCGGTGGTGGGCTGGTGGAGCAGGACGTGGCCGAGTTCGTGAGCCAACGTCTTGACGGCTTGGGCGTCGTCGACGTCGTCGCGGATCTTGACCGTTCGGGTGGTGTAGTCGGTGTACCCGTTCGCGCCGTGGCAGTCGCCCCGCTCCAGACGGAAGCCCTGCTCGCCGACGAGAGTGGCCAGGGCATGCCAGAGGCCGTCGGGTGCCTGGCCGGTGAGCAGGACGGGTTGGGGTGGTTCGGGGACGGGGTCGCCGGTGGTTTGGCTGATGTCGAAGACGCTGGTGGGTTTGACCCCGACAATCTGGGTGGCCATGAGGGGTTTGCCCTTGTCGTCGAGCAGGGGTGTGCCGTCGGGTTTGGTCTTGGGGAGGCGGCGGGTGACGGGGGCGAGGATGCGGATGCCGTGTTCGCCGCGGGTGACCTGGCGGTGGAAACTCTTCTGCCAGGTGGTGTAGCCGGCGACGAGGGTGGCGTCGGGTCGTTGGGTCCAGATCAGGATGGTGTTGTTGAAGCTGTACTGGTGGAAGCGGCTCGCGACGCGCAGCCAGGCCTGCCACTGCTCGGAGCTGGTGAGGTCGGCGGCCTTGTCGGCGATCTGTGCGTGCAGGTGCTCGAGTTGTTCGGCTCGTTCTGCCTTCTGGGCTTCGGTGGGTGGTCGGCGGGCCATCATCGCACCGACGGGGTCTGGGCGGTGAGCAGTTCCAGGGCGGCGTGGATGAGGTCGTCGACCTGGTCGTTGGGTGCGCCGGCGGCGCTGAGTTCGTCGGCCTCGAGGAGCAGCTGTTCGATGATGAGGGGGCGATCTGCCGTCAGATCAAGTGGTGTGGACGTCATATGGCCTCAAGCCGACACATCCGGTCCCGCGAGCACCAGGACGTCTGGGACTCGGAGGTAAAGTTCTCGTTGGCGGACCCCGACGGGCACTCAACTGGGGTATAGTAAAGACATCGCCAGCCCTTTCGAGGTGTTGGAAGTGAGCCTCGGGATGTCCTGCCGGAAGACAGGGCCCGGGGCTCGCGTTCGTTCTGGCTCACACGTCGACGATGGTGAGGGCTTCCCCAAGTGCGGCGGCGTACGTTTCATCGCCGGTGCGAAGGCTGGAGATTGCGCCGCAGATGCTGTCTGGGACCCAGAGCATGGGTTCCCCAGCGCCGACCCGATGGTGGAGAGTGGTGGCGGGCGATGTGAAGCGCCCCAGGTTCTGTGCCGCTCCTATGCGGGTTGGGGCTCTCGGGTGAGGGCCTCGTAATGGGCGGCCTCGTAGGCCGCGGGGAAAACGTTACCGATGCTGGAGTGCAGCCGGCGGGTGTTGTACCAGTCGACCCAGCCGGCGGTGGCGTACTCGACGTCAGCGATCGTCTTGTAGGGGCCGTCGTGGAAGATCGTGGTACGGATGCATTCGGCCTTGTAGAGCCCGTTGATCGTCTCCATCAGCGCATTGTCGTAGGCTTATCCGGCTAATCGGGGCTGGTCAGGGCCTGTTTCGGTGCTCTGTTCAGGCGATGTGGTCCATGAGGGTGTTGAGGCGGTTGATCAGGCGGAGGTGGCGTTCGGTTTCGGGGTCCCATCCGCGGTGTTGGGCGTCGTCGGCGAGGGCTCTGGCGTCCTCGCGTTGGGCTTGGAGGACGGGCAGGTAGGTGCGGGTGGTGTGGAAGCTGGTGCAGTTCTCGCAGATGTTGGCGTGGCTGCAGGCTCCTTGGGCTGGCGCGCGAAGGCAGTAGCCGCCTGCCAGTGCGGTCTTGATGGTCGGTGTGGTGCGCCAGTCGACGCCGTCGTCGAGGTCCTCACCGGGGGTTGGAGGCAGCGCGCCGATGCGTTGTTTGGCCAGGTCGAGCGCTCGTTCGTATTCGTCACGGACGGTGGAGTCGAACAAGCGCCCGTAGCGCAGGCTCATCTCGGCCGAGGAGTGCCCGAGGATGACCATGAGGGCTTGGAGGGAGACGCCGGCGTTGACCAGGGCGGTGGCGTAGGTGTGACGCAGCTGGTGCGGGGTGACGTGCCCGATCTTCGCGGTCTGGGTGGCGTGGTTGAGGACGTGGCGCAGCCGGTTGGAGCCGATGCGATGCCCGTGGTCGGTGAACAGGAAGTCAGCGGGTTTGCCGGTGCGAGGGTGCGGGATCGGCCTGCCAGGTGTGCGGGTGGTGGTGATCCTGTCCAGCAGAGTGAGGATGTCGGCGTCGATGGGGACCATCCGTTCGGTCTCGAGCTTGCCGAGAGGGACTTTCAGCCAGGACCCCGCGCCGGGTAGGTCGATCACGGTATCCAGCTCCAGGTCGAGCAACTCGCCGATACGCAGCCCGCAGGCGCGCTGCAACAGCAGCGCGTCGGCTGCGAGCCTGTCCGGGTTGTCTTCGAGGGCTTGCTGCAGGCGCCGGTCCGCGTCGGGTGGCAGGAACCTGGGCAGCGGCTGCGGCAGGCGGGGAACATCGCTGCGGAACATCAGTTTGCGAGCCGGTGCAGTGGGCCAGCCCCATTCGGTGATGTCGGTGAGGAAGTTGCTGACTGCCAGGATCCGGCGGGCTTGTTCGGCCGTGGTCAGTGGCCGTCGGGTCGCGGGGCTGGTGATCTGTGGCAGTGAGCTCATCCAGGCCTCGATGTGGGCGCAGCGCTCCAACCGGTCCGGCGTCAGGGTGGCGTCGATGCGGGTGACGAAGGTGGCGAACGCGGCCAGGCGGGTGGTCAGCCCGGAGATTGTGGAGGGTTTGCAGGTGACGGCCTTGCGTTCCAGATAGCCGATCAGCAGCGACTTCATCGGGTCGGGGACCTCGGCCAGGCGCCGCTGGTAGGGCCAGCGGGTCTGCGCTGGTGGCGGCGGGGCGGGCAGGACCTTGTGGTGGAACAACACGGTGCGGGTCGCGGTCGCGCAGCCGCGGTAGTGCTTCCAGGTGCGGCCGGTGGCCTGCTCTCGTTGCTGGCCGGCGAAGTTGAGCGCGTCGAAGTCGGCGGTGGTCAGATCGTCCAATCGCTTGCCGGTGGCGAACAAGACTCGCGCGAGGACCTGGCTGGCCATTGCCCTGGCGGTCTGCTCGCTGTAGTCACAAGCTCGCGCGGCGGTGATGAACTCGTCGAGGTCTTCACCGATCGTGGTGCCGGCAACGTCGCGCCAGATCGAGGAGAACTTGCGATGGACCAGATACTGCCATGACGGGTGCAACCGGCCAGTGACCAGCAGGAACGTGATGAACGGGCGAGTCCCTGAGTTCGCCTGCAGTTGGATCTCCAGCGGTTCATCTGCCCAAGTCTGCGGGTCGGGCCAGCGCTCGACGAAGACCCTCGCCCAGTATCGGTAGGCCGAGTTCCCCCGCCCGGTGCGGGCCAGATGGTCGCGGTAAGCGGCCAGCAGCGCCTCGCCGGTCTCGGCTGGTCGCAGGCCAGTGGTGTCAGTGGGTGCGTGCGCGGCTGCGAGCGGCATCGTATTCGGCTTTCACGTGGATGGGGGCCAGATGGATGTAGCGGGCGGTGGTCTCGACATGGGCATGCCCCAACAGGGCCTGCATCACCGCCAAGTCGACACCGGCCTCGGCCAGGGCGGTGCCGAAGGTGTGGCGCAGCGCATGCGGGGCGCCAGCCGTGACTCCGGCCATGCCGCGGTGGTAGCGAAATACCGTGCGCAGACCGGCCGGTGTGAGGGGCTGTCCGTGGTGCGGGCCCTTGGAGACCACGAACAGTTCCGCTGCGGTGGTTTCGGGGCGCTCAGTCATCAGGTAGGCGTTGAGCACCGCCGCGATGTCGGTGTCGAACGGGACACGACGGTCCTTGGCTCCCTTGCCGTGGACGGTCAGCCAGCGGGCGCCCATGTCGACGTCGGCAACCCTCACCGACAGCACTTCACATGATCGCAACCCGCAATAGAGCATCAACCCGGCCATGGCCAGGTCCCGCTTGCTGTGCAGGCTCGCCAACAGCGCGGAACACTCCGCAGCGGACAAGGCCCGCGGGAGCCGGCGCGGGGTACGCAACCGAAGCCGAGATCGAGGTGCGGGGCGTCGTTTCGTGTGGGCCAGCAGCCCCGAGCGCTCACCAGGGGCGAACCACGACGACGGGCGGCCCTTCGGGATCGGCGAGACGCGGTCGGCGTCCCGCATGGACAAGAACTCATACATCCCCGACACCGCTGCCAGGCGCAGGTTGATCGAGGCCGGTGCGAGCTGGTCCATCCGCCGTCCATTCAGATCGACCACATTCGGACCGGCCCTGCCCGGGATGTGCTCGTGGCGGCAATGGTCCACAAACTCCAGCATCGCCTCGACATCCACGTCGTCGACACTGTGACCCGAGACGCTCAACCAGCGGGCAAAGGCCACCAACCCGTAGCCGTAGGTGCGGATCGTGCGAGGCGAGTAGCACCGATCCGCCAGATAACGCAGATACGCATTCGGCGCCGCCACCAAGTCCTCGTCCGCACTCTCCAGCCGCCAGCCTGTGTCATCATCACGGACCAGCCCCACCACCATCGCCGTGTCCTCCATGCCACAGGACTACGCCCCAAAACCCTTCCTGACAAGGCTCCCGGCCATCATTAGCCGGTTAACAGGCAGTCGCCGACGGTGCCGATCGAGGGGCGGATGTTTTCCAGCGCGAGGTGCTCGGTGAGCGTCAGCGATGTGTACTGACTGCCTGCATCGCTGTGACGGATCAACTGTCCCACTTCGACGGGGTGACCCTCACGGGCGCGTTGCCACACAGCCATTCGCAGCGGTGTCATGACCAGGTCGACGTGCTTGGTGGTCTGCGCGTGCCAGGCCACGATCCGTTGGGAGAACACGTCGACGATGAACGCGACATAGACCCATCCGGCCCAGGTGCGGCAGTAGGTGAAGTCGGTCACCCAGCACCGGTTCGGCGCCGTCGCGGTGAAGTCCCGGTTGAGCAGGTCCCCGGCCCGCACCCCGTCCTTGGCAGGGATCGTGGTGCGGATGCCCTTGTCCCGGCGAACACCTTGGAGACCGAAGCCGCGCATGGCCCGGTCCACCGACCCGAACGACACCCGCTGACCGGTGTGGTTGCGCACCGCGACGAGCATCTTGCGACGTCCGTAGAGGCCTTCAGGATTCATCACCCGCCGACGCGTCTGGTCCGGCAGGTGCTCATGACGCCACACGATCTCGAAGACCGCATTGGCAACTTCGGCGTCACTGAGCAGCCGTTGGCTGATCCGAGGCCTGGTCCAGGCCCGGTAGGTTCGTGCGGCGACCTGGCAGCCCTGCTCCCGCAGGACCCGGCAGATCGACTCGACCGCATACCCCTCGACTCGTTGCTGGTCGATGAAGGCCATGATCAACGGTTGCGGGGGTCGAGTTCCCCCACGAAGAAACTCGTGGCCGCCTTGAGTATGGCCACGTCTTCTCGAAGGCGCTTGTTCTCTGCCTTCAGCTTCTTGATCTCCTCGAGCTCCGCGCTGGTGACCCCGTCGCGGCGGCCGGCGTCGACCTCAGCCTGGTTGACCCAGCGACGCAACGACTCCTTGCCCACGCCCTCCTGTCGGGCCACGGCTTCCAACGCCTTCGACAGGGTCGGGTACTCGCCCCGGTGCTCCTGCACCAACCGCACCGCCCGGGCACGGACCTTCTCATCGATCACTTTCGGCATGCTGACATCCTCTCGAACTCAAAAGGATGCGGCATCAAACCCTGGGCGATTCAAACGCCGAGAACTACCGGACCCGTATCCTGCTCACCAGCGCCGCGAAAACCGTAGCGTGAATACCCGTCACAACAGGGTCATCACCACGAACCGCGAAGAGCCCCGAATGAAGGGGGCGGCCCAGGCGCACCAGGCCCGCGGACTCGGCATCGCCGGGCAGCGGCGGGGGCCGGCGCCAGGGCCGCCAGGCGGCGGGCAGGCGGGATTCGGAGCCGAGGGGAGCGGTGGGCGACATGGGACCAGCCCAGGCGCGCCTCGGACCGGGCCCGAGGCGCACCCGCGGTGGGCGGGGCTCAGATGAGGCCGTGCTCCTCGAGGAGCTGGCCGATCTCCCCGTGCTCGAGCCTGCCGCGCAGGTAGCCGCGCAGCGCGGCCGGGCCGGGCATCTCCACCTTCTTGCCGTCGCGCATGCGCGACGAGGCCTCGAGCAGGTCGCGCACATCGTACGTGGAGCCCCAGGTCTCCGGCACGCCGCGCTCCACGTCGAGGAGTTCGTAGACGGCCTCCATGCCGGTGCGCACCGAGTACTCGGTCGTGAAGATCGTGTCGCGGCCGGTCTCCGCGAACTGCCCGAGGAACGCGAAGTTCGCCGCTCCCTCCGGCACGACCTGCGGCCGGTCACCCGCGCGGCGGGGCATGAAGAAGCTCGTCACGTAGGGCATCATGACCGGCACGCACCGGGCGCCGGTCGCCGCGAGCTCTGGGATCTCCTCGACGGGCACGCCCAGGTGGTAGAGCCACTCCTGGGTGATCTCCTCGCCGGTGCACTGCGCCAGGGGCTTCTTCACGTAGTCGCCGTCGACGTCGACGAACAGTCCGTAGACCCAGACGACGATCTGATCCTTCGGCTGCTTCTTGAAGTGCGGCTGGCGATTGACCGTCCAACTCAGCAGCCAGGAGGAGTCCTCGGCGGTGACGATGCCGCCGGTGACCACGCGGCCGCTGAACGGATCGCGCTGGGCGATGCGCTCGATGTAGGCGGGGATGCGCTCATCAAGCGTCGTGACGGTGGCCGATTCCCACTTCGTCTCCTCGATCGAGGAGCAGAAGACCTCCGGGCGCCCGAACGCCGTGTCCTTCTTCGCGATGCGCTTCCACAGGTCCCAGGCCGGGGCCGGGCCCTCGTTGAGGGCGGCGGGCGTGTGGTGGTCGCCGTCATCGGAGTTGTCCACGAGCGAGCCGATCGTCATGAGCGCGAGGTCGTGCGCGCCGAGCTCGATGGTCTCCTCGGCGCCGTCGCGGCGGCAGCGGATCGCGGTGGCGCGGATCTCGCCGTTGCGGTGGGCGAAGTCCACATCGAGGACCTCGGTGCCGGAGCGGAAGACGACGCCGTGCTCGGTGAGGTAGTGCATGAGTGGCAGGACGAAGGACTCGTACTGGTTGTACTTCGTGAACTTCAGCGCCGTGAAGTCGGGCAGCCCGCCGATGTGGTGGATGAAGCGGTGGAGGTAGAGCTTGAACTCGAGCGCGGAGTGCCACTCCTCGAAGGCGAACATCGTCCGCCAGTACATCCAGAACGGCGAGTCGAGGAACTCGCGGCCCATCACCTCGTCGATGCGCTTGCCCTCCATCTCGGAGCGCTCGGCGAGGAAGATCTTCAACAGGTCCTTCTGCGCCCGCTTCGGCAGGTCGAAGCGGCCCTCGTGGCCGGCGTCCTCGCCCCGGCGCACGGTGGCGCGGCGCAGCGAGTAGTTGGGGTCGTCCTTGTTGAGCCAGTAGAACTCGTCGAGCACGGAGGCGTCCTCGAGCTCCAGGGAGGGGATGGAGCGCATCATGTCCCACAGGCACTCCATGTGGTTCTCCAGCTCCCGGCCGCCGCGGATGACGAAGCCCTTCTCCGGGACGTCGAGGCCGTCGAGCGCACCGCCGGCTATCCCGCCCTTCTCGAGGATCGTGACGTTGGCGCCGGGGACCCCGGCGTCGCGGATGAGGAAGACGGCCGCCGCGAGCCCGGCCAGCCCGCTGCCGACGATGTAGGCCTTCGTCTCCTGGGCGTGCCGCGCGGGGCGGGGGCGCGCGAATGCCTCGTAGTTGCCTGCCGTGTGTTCCATGGTCCGTCCTTCCCGACGCGTGCCGGACGGCGCTCATCCGGCCTCGTAATTGAGTGTACTCAATAATGAGTCGACTACAATCGCGGTATGAGGACTCAAGATGCCGTGCGGCACGGGCAAGCGGCGGCGCCGGGCAGGCGCGAGCGGGCGAAGGCGGACAAGCGCGCCCGCATCCTCGCCGCGGCGCGCGCGCTGTTCGAGGAGCGCGGGTTCGAGCGGACCTCGATGAGCGAGGTCGCGCGCGTCGCGGATGTGGCGCAGGGGACCGTCTTCCAGTACGCGGCCACGAAGGCGGAGCTGCTCATGATGGTCGCCGAGGCGCTCTGGGGCGCCCACGAGCAGGCGAACACGGCCCCGCCGCGCTCCGCGCCGGCGGCGGGGGAGCCCGCGGCCCAGATCGCGGCCCTTATCTCGCCGTTCGTCGCCGCGATGCGCCGCTGGCCCGAGTCCACGACGTGGGTCGCCCGCGAGATCCTCTTCGGTGCGGATATGCCGCACCGCCAGCGGGTCCTCGGCCGCGTCGAGGGGCTCGAGGAGCAGATCGCCGCGCGCCTGCGCCACGACCGGGCCGGCGCCCCCGGCGCGGCTGCGGCAACCGGCGCCCGGCTCATCGTCACCGGGGTGCTCGCCGAGCTCAACCGCTCCCGGCAGGGGCGCATCGACGGCGAGGACGTCGATCTGGTGCTCCGCCGGCTCATCGACCTCGTGGTGGCGGGGGCGGGCGCCGCCCGGTGAACCGGAAGCCGTCCGGGCCGTTCGGGCCGCCGCTGGCACCGGCCGGCGCCGCCGCGATTGCCCACCGCGCGGCCGGCAGGCGCGTGCCCGCCACGGTCGAGTAGGGCCCCACGGTCAGGTCCTCGCCCAGCAGGGCGGGGGCGATGGCGCCATCGGAGAACTCCACTGCCGGAGATGTCGTTGTCCTCGTAGACCCCTGCTGGAGTCCATCCTCTAGCCTTGATGAGCGCCTCGGTGTCCTCCCTGTGGCGGTCCACACCCAGGCGACAGTTCTCGCGATCCTGAGAGATCCGCAGGTAGACGGCGGCCCGCCGAGGCTCAGCACTCATGGAGCCAATGGACGTCAAAGGTTATTCGGCTACGGAACGTGGTGGAGTTCCGCTTCAACGTGTAGCGGGAGCTCCGGGCAGTTTGGTACTGCCGGCGCGGACGAAGCGGAGCGCGTTCAGGCCACCCGCGGGTAGTCGATCGTCAGCAGAGTGTCGTCGCGGACGTCGCGCAGCACGCTCTCGCTGAGTTCTCCGATGCCGATGCCTCGAGCTCGGGAGGGCACCACATCGTCGTCCCCGGGGCTCCAGGCTCGGAGCACAGCGACACGCGATACGTTCGCGACGTGGTCCGGCATTTCACGCAACCACCCGAGCCACGCGTCGGCTTCGATCTCACCGTGGACCGGCGCGTCGTTGCGACGCCCGATGAGACTGTCGCAGTCACACATCCGGCTGGTCAGAGTGTACACCACGGACGAGCCTCGGACTCGACGGGAGGCTATGCGCATGGTGGTCTGCACCGGCGGCATGCCCAGCCTGTCCTCAGTGAATCGCTGGAACTCCGAAGTGAAGGCTGCGGCGTTGATCGCCCACAGATTGGTGGCGCACATGCTCCCGCATTTTACAAGGCGGCAAACAGGAGACTGCGCCAACTGGATGCTGCGACCTCGCTCAACTCACTTCGGGTTCCCCCGGGAAACCGGCTCGAGGCGTTGACGGGTGACCGGAAAGGCCAACACAGCATCCGGGTCAACGACCAATGGCGCATCTGCTTCGTGCGGACCGACGCGGGCCCGGAGAATGTGATCATCGAGGATTACCATTGAGGTGCACTCCGCCTCTCAGCTGCCGCGCGCCGAACCCAGAGGTGAGAGCCTGAGCATCGGTTGGTCCCTCGTCGAGCTCGCCGCCGTTCTGGAGCGGTTCGAGGACACACACGAGTTCATCCTCGCCACCCCCGACGGCCGGGTGCCCACCCTCGACATCAACGGCCTGGCGCTGGCGATGGAAGGCGGGAAGGACCTCGGCCTCCAGACCGCGGCGATCACGGTGCAGCAGGGTGCGGGGAAGCCCGGACCTGCGCAGCTGCGCGACAAGCGCCCCGAGCTCGTCGCACGGCGCGAATCCGAGCTCGCGCTGTGCTGCGCCGGCACCTCGGCCGCATGCTGGTCTCGCAGAACCTGCCGAACACCGACGCGGAGGCCGCATCCATCCGCGACGAGGTCGTCGCGGACGTCATCGCCCGGCATCGCAGCCTGTCCGCCGCGTTCTCGCTCGCGGACCTCGGCTTCACGTACGCCGCGTTGAGCATGTCGATGTCGCGTTGGTCATCGGATGGGCCCCGGGATTCCAGGACCAGCTCGTGGATGCCGCGCGCTTCGAGTTCGGTGATCGAGCGTTCCAGACATTTTCGTCGGGCGCGCTCGGTGCGCCGTTCGGCGGGGATTCTCTGGCGAACGACGACGATGTGTTCTATGCAGGTGTCGGCGATGGCTTCGATGATGGCCTGCCGTCGGCGGGTGCCTTCGTCGCGCCAGTGGACCTTGCGTTGGGACATGCGAAGCGACGACATCATCGTGCGGACCGCGTCCTCTTCGATGGTGGACACGACAGCGGCCGCGAGAATGTAGGTCCCGGGGTCTCGGGCATGGTCAGAGCCGGATTCGTCGACCCAGGCTCGGAGGGCCAGTGGTGTCGACATGTGCGAAGTCCTTGCGGTCAGATGAGTGAGGGAACCGTGATGCTACGCCCCGCTACCTCAGGCAGCGCGGCACCAGTAGCAGATACTTGATTGTCCTGGATGCGCTTCCGATGCGCTCAAGATTCGGTTGGCTCGTCTCTGACGGGCTGTGAGCGGTCACCGCGCGAGGGCTGGTGCCCCAGGGCCAGCTGGGACAGGCGTTGCGCAATCTCGGCGGATCGACCATCAGCGACGTGCTGATAGCGCATGGCGACACCCGCTGTGGTGTGACCAAGCCTGTCCATCAGTTCCCTGGTCGTGGCGCCTGCCTGCGCCGCGAGGGTCGCCCCAGTGTGACGCAGGTCATGCCAACGCAGGTCAGGGCGTCCGGCGGCGGCCCGTGCCGGTTTGAAGACCTTGTAGAGGGACCCATGGTGCATGTGCTCGCCTTGACTGTTGGGAAAGACCAAGGCGCGACGCCCAGCGCCAGTGTGCAGCGTCAGGTGCTCGTGGAGGATGGGACTGATGTGCGGAGGGATGGTGACGTCGCGAATCCCCGCAGCCGACTTCGGGGTCCCGACCACCGGCACGGCAATGCCGGTGCCATCCTTGACCCACCCGACCCCGCGGCGGACTCGGATCACGCCCTGGACGAGGTCGACATCCTCGCGGCGGAGTTCTGTCAGTTCGCCGAACCGCAGGGCACACCAAGCCGCCACGTGGACCATGGCCCGGTACCGCTCCGGCATGGCGTCGGCAATCCGTTGCAGCTCATCAACGGTCGCGGGCCGAATCGCGACAGTGGACTTCGCACGGCCGGCTCCCCTCAGGCGTGCGGGGTTCACCGAGATGAGTTCGTCCTCGACGGCCGTGGTGAGAATCGTGGAGAGCAGCGCGTACCGGTGGGCGCGGGCGGTCGGCTTGGACGGGTCGAGGCTGGCGTACCACTCGCGCACGCTCCGCCGGGTGATGCTAGGCAAGGGGACCGTACCGATCGGATGCTCGGTGAAGGACTTCATGTTGCGGCGGTACTCGGAACGGGTGCGTGGCTTGAGATCGCGTATGGCCAGCCACTGGGGGGCGTACGTGGCCAGGGTTTCCTGGGTCACCTCCACGGGATCCGGCCTCCATCGGTGCTCGGTGACCGCAGCGCTCTGGGTTGCGAGCCAGGCTTGCGCATCACCCTTCGTGGAGAAGGTCATGGGTGCAGTGCGTCGAACCAGATCGGGGCCCACGTATCGCGCTTGGTAACGCCCGCTAGGCAGCTTCCGAATTCCGCCCCAGCTTCCCCGCTTGCCTCGTTGCTTGGTCTCCTCGGAGCCTCGTGCCTTCGATGTCATGGTCCAGTCCTTGCCGTCGTGCCCTATCCGTGCCCTAACGCAAGTCACGAAGAGTCCACTCGTGTCCACTCAACCGGAGGGGGAACACGGGCGCGTCAAGGAGACGCTGGCTTGGGGGAACGTGGGGAAACGCCTAGTCACCGACCCACTTCGTCCGGCGTCCGAAGTCTTCTTCAAATCCTGTCAGCCCGACAGGCCGAGGGCCTTGTCAGAGCGGGAATCGCTCCGGCAAGGCCCTTCTTCGTGCAACAACCGTGCAAGTTGCCGGGGCGAGGCGTAGACGCACGCTGCACGGGTGGGCCCGGCAGCTGCACGCGACGCTCCATGAGGGCGCGGATGATGTCTGGCCTTAGCCTGGTTCGCCGTCCGGGGCGGGGCGCTAGTCGCTGCAGCCCCCTGTTGGACCGCGCGACGCCGATGCCGGGTCGAAAGGGTAGCTGATGTGGTTGTCCAGGGTGGCGCGTTGAGCCGCCACATCGGCCCAAGGTGTTAGGTACAGGCTGGGCCACTGCCTGCCGCATGAGGCACTGGTCGTGCGTGTGGTCTGCCGCTATGCCTTGTACGTGGAGGTTTAAGGGTGGGGGCATGCCTCGAGTCGATCTGGGCGCGCCCGCCATGCGTTGAGCCGCCTTCCGGCCCTATCCATCACATCATGGGCCCGACTTGAGCGATTCGGCGGCTTCGCCGAATGGCGTACGTGTTACATCTTGGCCGCACGTACGTGAGGCGCGTTCATCCGAACAGCTGGGCCAGGGTCGCAGGCCACGCGAGCTTGACCCCGTGGCGAGCACACAAGGTCTGCCAGTGGTCCCCGGCGGGCTCAGCTTCTATGAACAGGATCGGCTGAATCTGGCTGTGGCCCCGCTGGCGCAGGGTGTGGTCGTAGTCCAGGACCTGCCCCAGGCCACGGCGGAGCTGGGCGGTCTGGTTGGCGACCGTGGTGCTCTTGACTTCCACGACGTTGATGGTGCCGTCAGTCGCCTTCCATGCGACGTCGAAGGGGGGATCCTGGACCTCCGGCTCCACGGCTTCGAGGTCGCGCTCGGTGATGGCGTCGGCGAGCAGGTTCTCGAGGCTGCGGTGGCTTCGGAGTCCACGCTCGACGGCGTCGCGGTCGGGGGCTGCTGGGTCGGCGGCTGCGGGGGATACCTCTTCGTTCCGTCGGGAGAAGGTCCGACCGATGTCGCCGGCGCCGTTGGCCGCTTGGCGGTCGCTGAGGACAGGCGCAAGGCGGAACACGATGACTCGGCGTAGTGGACCGCCGCCGGTCTCGGGAGCCTGGCGGTAGATCCATGGCTGTTCGTCAGCTAGTTCGAACTCCCCGGCGTAGGTGACTTCGCCGCCCGCGCCGTTGAAGACCCGGAGCGTGTTTCCGTCATCGACGTGTTGCAGGATCCGCTTGTTGCCGCCGCTGAACTGCTGATCGCCCTTCTGGCCCTCCCCTGCGTAGTAGAAGTGCTCGCCCTCCCACTGGTCGAAGTAGCCGTGTTGATGACCTGAGGAGGCTGCGCTGAACACAAGGACGTTCGGGGTCTTGGAGCTGGCCGTGATGCCGCTCTGTGGGTTGACGCCGTAGTCTAGGTGCAGCTGGACGCGACTGATGGTGTCTCCGACGTTGAGGTTCCAGGCGGGGTCCGGTGTGGGTCTCCGGTTGGGGTCGCGAGTCACGCGGAATCCGAACCCGACCAGGAGTTTGACGACCGTGGCGGCGCCGCCCGAAAACTGGCCCGGGCCCCAGGCGGTACCTCCGGGCATCTGGGCAGCCGCGGCGCCCACGATGGCCTTGGAGTCGTACCGGCGGCCATTCTCGGTGATGAAGTATTCGCGGGCGGGGCCGAAGCCGTACTTGTCGAGGAACGACTCGCGGCCGAGCTGGTCAAACTCGGTCATTGCGGCCTGCACGGCCTGCTGGTTGATTTCGGGTAGCGCCATGACGACAGTCTGACCTACCGGGGCGTCCTGGGGCTGGTGCGTGGCGGCATGTCCCGGTTGAGCGACTTCACCCGTGGATCGGGCGCTATCCGGCTAAGAGCCGGTATGCAGTGCTGCGTCCGACGCCGACCTGCTTGGCCGCCGCTGTGATGGTGGATCCCTCGGCGACGAGCCTGCGCAGCTCCTCGACCTTGGTGCCCGGTACCCCTGGGCGCCCGCCCACGCGTCCCTGGGCCCTAGCCGCGGCTAGGCCGGCCATGGTGCGCTCCCTGGTCTGGGCGACCTCCATGTCGCCGACGGCGGCCAGGACGGTCAGGACTAGGCGCCCGGCGGGGGTGCTGGTGTCCAGCTGCTCGGACAGGCTGGTGACCTTGACGCCGCGCCCGTCGAGGTCCTGCATGAGCGTCAAGAGATCGATGGTGGAGCGGCCCAGTCGGCTGAGGCTATACACGACCCACCTTGTCGCCGTCGCGGACCCAGCCGCACATCTCGTCGAGGGCGGGCCGACTGGCCTTGCGACCGGAGACGCCGGCGTCGATGAACTCACGATCGAAGGTCCCGGTGGTGGCCAGGACGTGCCGTTGCATGACGATGTCCTGGTGGTCGGTGTTGGTGCGGATGTATGCGACGCGTGCCATGAGGTGTCCCTATAGCGGTGTCCCAAGTCCCGATGGTTTCGGGACGCTTTAGAGACAGTCTTGCAGGCGTGGGCCTCGATGTGCTCTATATCGGTCGTTGCTGGGACGATCTTCAGCTCGACGTGGCTCCCGAACGTCCCTGTCGATCGTTGGGCGTCTCGAAGTCCCAGATGGCCCTGTCGAGGGCGCGGGGAGTGACGTTCAGTGCAGCGGCCGCCTCGAACAGCAGGGTCTTGGCATCCGCCTGGGCGAACTCGTCCGAATGGCCCAGCTTTCGGGCCAGGTACCGGGCGACCTTGACGTCAGGCTTGACCATGTCGTCGACGCCGGCGTTCATGAGCAGGTACGACCACGAGAGCGGCCCAAGGCCGAGAACCCCGACCCAAGCGCACCGCACCGTCGCGTCCTGCCAGCCCTGACGCAGCGCCGCGGTGTCCGTGACCGGCACCTCAAGCTCGGCCAATCGGGTCAGCGCCTCATAGATGCCCTCGGTGCGGAGCCGGCTGGTTCCTGGCAACTTGCTGTGGTTGGCCAACTCATCCGTGGCGAAGCGAGCTGGGCCACCGGATGCGTCCATGGCAGCGAGCAGATCGACGGAGGAGTCTGTGGCTGCGGTTGGTCGCAGGGCTCGGTAACGGTCGAGCACCCGCCTCGCTGCTGAGCTGCTGCCTCGGGTCGAGTAGGCGCTGTTCAAGGCACAGAGCGCCAACGAGTCTCGAAACTCGATGGGCAGGCGCCACGTGGCCGGGTCACCGAGGTCACGAAGGAGCTCGTTCGGATCCAACTTCATGTAGAAGATCCTCACATGTGCGAGCGGCCTGGCTGCACCCAACGCGCCGATGCGCACGTGCGGCCCTGCACGGCCACGTGGCACATCTGCTTGTTGACTGTTGATGCCCTGCATGCAGAGCTATGCAGGAATCCCCCGCTAGAGTGCTTGCGTACCGGGCAAGGCAATGGAGGCGATGTGCTGTCGAATGGTCGATGGGTGGAGGTCACCCCGTCGAACCATGCGCACGAGCAGGAGGGCCTCCAGATCCTGCGGCAGCTGCTGCCCGACGAGCCGCCCTTCCGGGCCTGGACGAACTTCGAGTTCAAGGACGGCCACGGGCACTGGCACGAGGTGGATGCGCTGGTGCTGGGGCGGCGCCGGCTGCACCTGGTGGAGCTGAAGTACTACTCGGGGCTGCTGCAGGGCACTGACGCCGACTGGTTCCGCAGCGGCCATCCGGCGGAGAAGTCACCGCTGCTGCTGGCCCGCCGCAAGGCGCAGCGGTTCGCGTCGAAGATGAAGGAGCAGCTCGTCGCGTTGGAGCGTGAGCTGGGGGTCCAGCCCGGCACCTATGCCCGGCTCACGCCGTGGGTGCAGGAGTCGGTCTTCATCCACCACCCGATGATCCGCAGTGCCCTGGTGGGCAGTGCCGGCATCGGCATCTTCGGGCTGGACGATCACGAGTACCAGACGCACCTGGCCCCGATCTCGGATCGGCTGTTGGAGGAGTCGCAGGGCAAGCCGCAGCTGCCGGACGACATCGTCGGCCACCTGCTCGCCCGCATGGGCCTGGTGGAGCGCCGGGAACTCACCGTCGGCAGCTGGAACCTCTTCGAGCGGCTGGAGCCCACCGAGACCCACCAGGACTGGCTGGCCAATCACATTGCCGTCACCGAGGAGCGCGCGCGGATCCGCTTCCCGATCCTGCACGACAACGACTCCGCCCAGCACATCGCCGACATCAACAAGGTCGTCGACCACGAGTACAAGGTGATGCAGGGCCTGTCCCACGACGGCCTGCTGCGGCCCAAGGAACTCGTCGTGCACGAGGAACTGGGCCACGGCCTGGTCTTCCCCTTCGACGACAAGGCCGAACGACTGGACCTGTGGCTGGCCCGCCGCGGCCAGACCATCTCGCTGGACACCCGCTTGAGCGTGATCCGGCAGGTCGCCGAGGCGCTGCAGTACGCCCACCGCAACAAGGTGGTGCACCGCGGGCTGAGCCCCTACGCGCTGTGGGTGCGCGAGCGCCCCGACGGTGGCGTGAAGGTGCTGGTGGGGGAGTGGCGCAGCGTCGGTTCGGCCGGTGACCTCGCCACCGCCACCCGTGGTGTCACCGTGCTCCACGCCCAGGGCATCGACGAGGAGGAGGACCAGGAGGCCGTCTTCCAGGCCCCCGAGGGCGTCTGGTCGACCACGGCCAACCGGATCCGGCTGGACATGTTCGGGCTGGGCGCCACCGCCTACTTCGTGCTCACCGGCCACCTGCCGGCCAATGACCGCAATGCCCTGCTGGCGCGGCTGCGCGACCAGTCCGGCCTCGACATCAGCGTCGACCTGCCCGCCGCCTCCACCGAGCTGCGCAACCTGGTGCTGGCCGCCACCCAGGGCGTCCCGTCGCAGCGCACCAGCGACGTCGGCGACTTCCTGGAGCTGCTGGCCGCCGCCCAGCGCGTCACGCTCAATCCCGACACGAACCACGCCACCGATCCGCTGGAGGCGCGCCCGGGGGAGTCACTTGACCAGCGTTTCACCCTGGTCCGCCGGCTGGGCGCCGGCTCCACGGCGGTCGGGCTGTTGGTGCAGGACAACCTGTCCCGCACCAAGGAAGACAGGGTGCTCAAGACGGCCCTCAACGACGACGCTGCGCGCCGCCTGCAGGCCGAGGCCGACATCCTGCGCGGCATCCGTTCCTCGCACATCGTGCGGCTGGAGGAAGGGCCGCTGCGCGTCGGCGGCCGCGACGCCCTGCTGCTGAGCGACGCCGGTTCCCAGACCTTGGCCGAGGAGCTGGCGCTGCGTCCTCGCCTGTCACTGGACATGCTGGACCGCTGGGGCGACGACCTGCTGGCCGCGGTGGAGGACCTGGAGAAGCTGGGCCTGCACCACCGCGACATCAAGCCCGCCAACCTGGGCATCCAGTCCAAGCGGGCCCGCCACCTGGTGCTCTTCGACTTCTCGCTGTCCTCGGTGTCACCGCGCGCCATCGCGGCCGGCACCGCCCCTTATCTGGACCCCTTCCTGGGCGATGACCGCCCGGTCTACGACGCCGCGGCCGACCTGTATGCCGCCTCGGTGGTGCTCTTCGAGATGGCCACCGGCACCACCCCCGTCTACGGCGACGATCCCTCGGCCCATCCCCGCGCGTTGGCGGCTGACATCACGCTCTCTGCCGGCATGTTCGACCCGGCCGTGGCGCAACACCTGCTGGGCTTCTTCGCCCGCGCCCTGTCGCGCGATGCCGCCCAGCGCTTCGCCAGCGCCTCGGTGATGCGCGCCCAGTGGCACCAGACCTTCATCCAGACGGTCACCGTCGCTCCCGACGATGACGACGAGCTGGCGGCCCGCGCCGAGCTGACCACGCCGCTCAACCAGGCTGGGTTCGGCCCGCGCATGCTGTCGGCCGTTGAGCAGTTTGGCGTGGGCACGGTCGGTGACCTGCTGGCGGTGGACCCGGTGGCACTGATGCGGATCGGCACCTCGGACAACACCCGCAAGCAGGTCCGCGCGCGCGTCAAGCAGTGGATCGCCCGGTTCGGGGACCCCAAGACGCTCGACCTGCAGGCCGAGGCGACGCTGCCGCCACTGGACGAGATGTACGAGGCGTTGCTGCGGGTGGCTGTCGCCAAGCCGTCCCAGCTGCGCAGCCACGTCGTGCACTGCCTGCTGGGTGACAACTCGCAGGTGGACCCCTTCGCCACCCAGGCCGAGATCACCGCGTCGGCTCCCAAGCCACCGACACTGGCCCGCACCACCCAGCTGATCGCTGAACTACAGGAGCGCTGGGCCAAGAAGCCGGAGTCGCTGGAGGTGCTGCGCCAGCTGGACCAGCTGATGCGCAGCCAGGTGGAGGCGCTGGGCGGTGTCGCGACCGTCGACGAGCTGACCCGCGCCGTCCTCGCGGCCGTCCCGGGTGGCCTGAAGGACAATGAGGACGAGTTCGTCCGGGCCCGCGGCCTGGTGCGCATCGCGAGCGATCGGCAGCGCAACCTTCAGCGCGCCGACGAGGACAGCTCGGCGCTGGTCTGGCGTCGCCGTGGCCGCACCATGACTCTGGTGGGCTCTGACAGCGCCCTGCTCGACGCGGTCGACCACCTCGGCCAGATCGCCGATGGCATCGTCAAGAACACCCCCGACCAGGGCGCGATGGAGACCGTGGTGGTGCCCGCCGAGCGTGCCCAGGAGCAGCTGCGCCAGGCACTGCCCAAGGGCGAGCTGCCCGAGGCCCTGCTGGCAACACCACGGCTGGCCCAGCTGGCGGCCGGGCTCTCCACCATCACGGCAGCCTCAGCGATCGGTGAATTGCACCACCGACGCCTGCACCCAGCCCGCGCACTGCAGCTCACCCTGGGCACCTTGGCCCCGAGCAGCACGCTCACCACGCCCGACATCACCTCCCGGGTGGCCAACCGCTTCCCGGCCCTGGAGCAGCTGCCGGAACGTCCCCGACTGGACCAGCTTCTGCGCGAGGCCCAGCTGGATCTTGAGTGGAACGAGGGCGCGAAGCGCTTCATCTCCCGCCAGCTCACCGACCGCGCCACCGGCCTGGCCTCCCGCCACGCCACCCGCATCTCAGAAGACCTGGCACCCGTCTCCGTCTCCGGCGTCACCGGGCAACGACTGCTGGACTCGCGCCGCAGCCGCTCCTTCCTGGCGCTGGGCGTCGCCGCGCAGCAGCAGGACCGGCTGCACCGGGTGCTGGCCCACGACTTCGAGGCCCACGTCATCGACCTGGCCGCACTCACCCTGCCCCAGCTGAAGCAGGTGGCCTCCGCCGGTGCTCGCCCCATCCCGTGGCAGCTGATCCTCGCCTCCGACGCCGCCGAGCCGGGCAGCCGCGACAGACGCGGCGTACAAGCATTGATGGGTCGGGTGGCCGAGGCTGTGCGCCAGCAGCTCGACGAGACCATCGCCGGCCTGCCGGGCAACACCCCGGTGGTGCTCGCCGAGGGCTCGCTGCTGGCCCGCTACGGCCACCTGGACGTGCTCACCCACTGGAACGACCTGGCCGCCACTCGGCCGCAGGCCATATGGCTGGTGCTGCCGCAGACCCAGTCGAACCGGGGCCCGGTGCTCGACGGACACCCGGTGCAGGGCTCCCCGAACCAGTTCGTCCCGATCGACCCCACGTGGCTCGACATCCAGTGGAACCGCCTGCTCTCCCAGACCCCCGCACCCGACGCCTCAGGAGCGACCGCATGACCGCCACCTCGCAGCTCACCACCGATCTCAAGGCGCTGGTGTTGCGCGTCGAGGATGATCTGCGCCGGCGGCTGGCGGAGGACGCGAACCTGACGAAGCAGTGGCAGGACGAGCATCGTGAGGCGAACAAGGCCGAGCGCTCCGCTGCGGCGTGGGAGACCTTCCGCGACGACCGACTGACCCAGGCCGCCGTGAGCTGGGTGCTGACCACCGTCTTCATCCGGTTCTGCGAGGACAACGCACTGCTCTCGCCGGTGTGGGTCGCCGGCCCGCCGGAGCGACGGCAGGAGGCCCTGGATGCGGAGAACGCCTTCTTCCGCGAGTTCCCGACGCTGACCTACCGCGAGTGGATCCTGCAGGGCATCAAGCACCTCACCGCGCTGCCCGCGACCAAGGGGCTGGTGGCCCCGCCGGCCGCGCTGAACCTGATCGCGCCGTCGGGTGACATGGCCGGCGAGGTGTTGCAGTTCTGGCGCCGCCGCACCAGCGATGGTGAGCTGGTGCACGATCTACGTGATGAGAGCCTGTCGACGCGATTCCTCGGTGACCTGTACCAGGACCTGTCGGAGTACGCGAAGAAGACCTTCGCGCTGCTTCAGACCCCGGTCTTCGTGGAGGAGTTCATCCTCGACCAGACCCTCACCCCAGCGCTGGCCGAGCGCCCGCTGGAGGGCTTCACGCTGATCGACCCCACCTGCGGTTCCGGTCACTTCCTGCTCGGCGCCTTCGATCGCTTCGTCGCGCTGTGGCGCGAGCAGGAGCCCGACCTGCCGGACGACGAGGTGGTGCGCCGTGCGCTGGCGTCGGTCCATGGCGTGGACATCAATGGCTTCGCCGTGGCCATCGCCCGCTTCCGGCTCACGGTGGCGGCGCTGCAGGCGATGGGCCGCATCTCGCTGGAGGACGCCCCCGAGCTGGATCTGAACCTGGCCGCTGGCGACAGTCTGCTGAGCTACACCCAGGACACCCTGGTGGAGGACGAGAACCTGTTCTCCTTCGAGACCGAGGACACCGCCGCGCTGGCCCGGATCCTGCAGCCGCGCCAGTACGACGTGGTGGTGGGCAATCCGCCCTACATCACCGTCAAGGACAAAGCGCTCAACCAGCTCTACCGGTCGATCTACAAGACCTGCAAGGGCACCTACGCATTGACGGTGCCCTTCATGGAGCGCTTCTTCCAACTGGCCAAGCCCCGTGGCGGACCGGCCGGCTGGGTGGGCCAAATCACCTCGAACTCCTTCATGAAGCGAGAATTCGGATCGAAACTCATCGAGGAATTCCTGGCGCAGAAGGATCTGCGGCTGGTGGTCGATACCTCGGGTGCCTACATCCCTGGCCACGGGACACCGACGGTCATCATCGTTGGGCGCCATGAGTTGCCCACGTCATCCGCGGTGCGGACTGTCTTGGGTGTGCGGGGCGAGCCCGGACAACCCGCAGACCCGTCTCAGGGCCGTGTTTGGCGGGAGATCGTGGAGCACCTGGCAGGTCCCGGCCACGACGGTGAATTTGTGACCGTTGACGACCTCGATCGAAAAGTTCTGGCGACACACCCCTGGAGCCTCACTGGCGGCGCGGCAAGCAGTGTCACGAGGAAACTCGATGAGTCTCCAGAGCGGCTTGCCTCCACAGTCGACGAGATCGGCAGGACAACCCACACAGGTGCGGACGACGCATACTTTCTTCCCGCAACGTGGCCATCGCTTCATGGTCTCAAGGACGAGGTAGTGCCCGTCGTTCTGGGTGAAGAGGTCCGCGACTTCGCACTGGATCCTGAGCACGTCACCCTCTTCCCATACGACGAGGACGGTCAGCCCCGAAGCATTGGGCAGCACGCCGGACAGATGTATTGGCGCAACCGGCAGGTTCTCCGGATGCAGCTCGACTTCGGGCGCACCAAGGAAGAGCGTGGACTGAGGTGGCAGGACCACTCAATGTTCTTCCCGAAGCGCTTCCGGGCGAGGTATTCGATCACCTTCGCCTTCGTGGCGACGCACAACCACTTCGTGCTGGACCGGGGCGGGAAGGTGTTCAAGCAGTCCGCGCCGGTGATCAAGTTGCCGGCGGACGCCACCGAGGACGAGCACCTTGCGCTGCTGGGGGTGCTCAACTCGTCGACGGCCTGCTTCTGGCTCAAGCAGAACAGCCACAAGAAGACCGCGGCCGCCATGGGCGGCGGCATGATCGACGAACCGTGGTCGAACAACTGGGAGTTCACCGGAACGACTCTCAAGGATCTGCCCTTGCCCTCAGAGTTGCCCTTGGAGCGGGGTCGTTCGCTTGACCGCTTGGCCAAACGATGGGCCAGTCAGCAGCCGGATGCTGTCGTCCTCGAAGCGCCCACCGCTGGCGCCTTGGATGCTGCTCACCGGGCAGGCGACCAATTTCGCAGCGAAATGGTCGCCGCACAGGAGGAACTGGACTGGTGGAGCTACCGCGCCTACGGCCTATGCGATGAGGATCTGAACTACCACGGTGAGCCGCCGACCCTGCAACCAGGCGAGCGAGCTTTCGCGATCGTATTGGCACGCCAAGTCGAGGCTGGCGAAGCGTCCCCGGTGTGGTTCACCCACTGGAATCACCATCACACCCCGGTCACCGAGATCCCGGCCCACTGGCCGGAGGAGTACCGGGCGCTGGTGCAGCGGCGGATCGACCTGATCGAGTCCGACAAGGCGATCAACCTGTTGGAGCGTCCGGAGTACAAGCGGCGCTGGGCGTCAGAGCTGTGGGAGAAGAAGCAGGAGAAGGCGCTGCGCAACTGGTTGCTGGATCGCCTGGAGAGCCGGGAGTACTGGTTCGACGCGCAGGGTCGTCCGGCGCCGCGGTCGGTGAATGAGCTGGCCGACCTGGTGGGTCGTGACACGGAACTGGTGGAGGTGCTGCGGCTGTGGGAGGGCCGCGCCGGCGTGCTGCCCAGCGAGTCCCTGCGCAAGCTGCTGGTGCCCGAGGTGGTGCCCTATCTGGCTGCGCTACGGCTCAAGGACACCGGGATGCGGAAGTTCGAGGCGTGGAAGAAGACCTGGGAGCTGCAGCGGCAGGAGGATGCCGGCGTCGAGGTCGGCACCATCCCGGTCCCGCCGAAGTACACTTCGGGCGACTTCCGAAAGACCGAGTGGTGGCAGGCCCGCGGCAAGCTCGATGTGCCCAAGGAGCGCTTCATCCTGTACCCGGATGCCGGGCGGTCCACCGACACCAGCGAGCTGCTCGGCCGGGCCGGCTGGAACCACCTGGAGCAGGCGCTGGCGCTGGGCATCATCATCGGCACCCGGCAGGCCGAGGGCTGGGACGAGGAGCGGCTGGTACCGCTGGTCGCCGGGCTGGCCGAACTGCAACCCTGGGTGGAGCAGTGGCACGCCGACTACGACCCGACCTACGGCATGAGCATGGCCGAGTTCACCCGCGAGCAGCTGCGCCAGCGCAGCCAGCAGGTCGACAAGACCCTCGACGAGCTGGACGCCTGGCGTCCCGCCCCCACCACCCGAGGCCGCAAGCCCCGCGCCTGACCCATCACCAGCCCAAGGAGCCGGCAATGAGCACCAAGCTCAAGGACGTCATCGACATTCCCGAACGTGTCGAGGCCAACGACTACGTCCTCAAGCTCACCGACTCCGTCGGCAGCGACGCGGTGCGGCGAACCATCGACAACTACGTCGTCACCGACCAGCTGACCGAATCCTTCGACCAGGCCCTCGGGCTGGTGGGCAGCGCCATTCGGGAGCGCGAGAGCAAGGCCGCCTTCCTGGCCGGCTCATTCGGCTCCGGCAAGAGCCACTTCATGGCCGTGCTGCACGCCATGCTGCGCCACGAACCTGCTGCCCGCGAGAAGGCCGAGCTGGCCCCGGTGATCGCCCGTCACGACGCAGACCTGGCCGGCAAGAACATCCTGCCACTGGCCTTCCACCTGCTCGACTCCAAGAGCATGGAGGAGGCCATCTTCTCCGGCTACCTGCGCCAGATCCGCGAGCTGCACCCCACCTGCCTGCTGCCTGCGCTCCACCGCTCCGACGGCCTGCTGCGCGACGCCGCCACGCTGCGCCACCGGATGGGCGACACGGCCTTCTTCGAAGGTCTGGGCGGCCCCGGTGACCCCGACGACCCGTGGGCCGATGTGCTCGACGACTCGTGGACCGCCGAGAGCTACGACGCCGCCGTGGCCGCCGCGCCAGACAGCGAGACCCGCCAGAAGCTCGTCACCTCGCTGGTGGAGCGCTACTTCACCCAGGCCAAGGACTCCAGCGATTTCATCGACCTGGAGGGCGGTCTGGCGGTCATCGCCACCCACGCCAGGAGCCTCGGCTACGACGCCGTGGTCTTCTTCCTCGACGAACTCGTGCTGTGGCTGGCCTTCATGGCGCAGGAACGCGAACGCTTCGGGCGGGAAAGCCAGAAGCTCACCAAGCTCGTGGAGAGCTCCCGGGGCCGCCGCGACATCCCCATCATCTCCTTCGTGGCCCGCCAGATGGACCTTCGCAAGTGGTTCGCCGACTCCGGCGCGAGCGGCCAGGAACAGGAACTCATCGAGCAGGGCTTCCGCTTTCAGGAGGGCCGCTTCGCCAAGATCACGCTCGGTGACGACAACCTGCCCTACGTCGCCAGCAAGCGACTGCTCGCGCCCAAGGACGCGGCCGCGCAGGCCGTGCTCGACGAGGCCTTCCGTCGCATCGACCGCGACCCTCGGGTGTGGGACGTGCTGCTCGACGGGTCCAACACCGACGACGAGCACCGCGGCGCCAGCGAGGCCACCTTCCGGATGACCTACCCCTTCTCACCGGCGCTGGTCAGCACGCTGAAGTCGCTGGCCTCGGTGATGCAGCGGGAACGCACCGCGCTCAAGGTGATGCAGCAGATGCTGGTGGACCAGCGCGAGACCCTCACCGTCGACGACGTGATACCGGTCGGTGACGCCTACCCCTACCTGGTGCAGGGCGCCATCGGTCAGGCCATCGACGAGCAGACCGCCCGCCAGTTCCGCAATGCCGACACCCTGTACCTGGAGAAGCTGCGGCCCCAGGTGCTGCAGGCCCACCAAATGACCGAGGAGCAGTTGGCCTCCGGTGCTGAACTGCCCAAGCCGTACCAGGCCGACGACCGGCTCGCCAAGACGCTGTTGCTCAGCGCCGTCGCCCCCAAGGTGCCGGCCCTGAAGAACCTGGACGCCGGCCGCCTGGCCTCGCTGAACCACGGCTCGATTGCCTCGCCGCTGCCCGGCGCGGAGGCGCCGATGGTGCTCTCCAAGGTGCGGCAGTGGGCGCAGCGCATCCCCGAGGTTCGGGTCGAAGGGGAGCGGGCCGGCGCCACCATCCACGTGCAGCTCACCGACGTGGCCTACGAGACCGTCGTCGACAAGGCCAAGGGCCACGACTCGCTGGAGAACCAGCAGCGCACCGTCTCCAACCTGATCTGCGCCGAACTGGGCCTGGACCCGAGCGCCACCGACATCACCGGCGCCCTGCCCAGCACCGTGATGTGGCGCGGCACCCAGCGGCCGGTGGAGATCATCTTTGGCAACGTGCGCCGCAGCGACTGGCTGCCCGACAGCTACTTCGAGCCCGCCCAGACCGGTGCCTGGCGCCTGGTGGTCGACTACCCGCTCGACGAGGGCAACTTCTCCTCCACCGAAGACCTGGCCCGGGTGGAGCGGCTCAAGGAGCAGGGCCTGCAGGCCTACACTCTGGTCTGGCTGCCCAGCTTCCTTTCCGAGAGCAAGCGGATCGAGCTGCGTCGGCTGGGCGTGCTCGACTGGCTGCTGGAGAACGACAAGCGCTGGCGCGACCACTCCGACCACCTCAGCGAGGCCGACCGGGCCTCCGCCCGCGCCATCCTCGCTGCCCAGCGCGACAGCCTGCGCGCCGGCCTGCGCGAGACCCTGAAGCAGGTCTACGGCATCACCGAGGCCCAGCCGGGCGTCATCGACCCGGCCGAGCGCACCCCGCGGCTGATAAGCTCCTTTGACCCGGTCTACGCCCCCGACGGTGTCTCAGGCACCGGCTTCCAGACCGCCAAGGACTCGCTGCTGCGCGGCGCCTACGACGCCACCTACCCCGACCACCCGAAGTTCGTCCCCGAGGACGAGCCGGTGAAGACCAGCGAGCTCAACCTCGTCGCACAGCACCTGGTGCGCGCCATCGACAACCCCGACCGTCGCGTCGAGCTGGTCGGCGACAAGCGCGCCGTGCGGCGCGTGGCCAATGTGCTCAAGACCGGCCATGCCGCCGAGACCCACTTCCTGTTCGGCGACGAGCACTTCGGCGACTGGGGCACCATCATCGAGAAGGGCGTCGCGCTGGCTGGGGCCGACCGCAAGCCCGTCTCGGTGGGGGCGCTCCGCCAGATCCTGGACCGGGTGGAACCCGCCCGTGGCCTCACCGACCCGATGAAGGACCTGGTGATCATCGCCTGGGGCCTGCTGCGGCAGCGTGCCTGGTTCAAGGACGGGGCGCCGCTGACCGACCAGCAGCCGCGACCCGGGTCGCTGACGCCGGGCATGGAGCTGCGGCCGCTGGAACTGCCAGAGAAGGCCGACTGGGACCTCGCGGTGCGCCGTGCCGGGGCCATCTTCGGCATCCACGCCCAGCCCTACCTGACCCCGCCGGTGATGGCCAAGCTCGCCAAGGACGTGAAGCAGAAGGCCACCCAGCTGCGGCCGGCCGCCTCGTCACTGGTCACCGAACTCGGCACCGCCGGCCACCGGCTCGGCGTCGAGCCCGGCAAGCGGCTCGCGATCGCAGCCAACGCGCACGAACTGGTGACGACGCTCGCCCCGCTCGACGGACTGACGCTGGTGCGGACGCTCGCCTCCTTCGACCTCAAGGGCACCGAGCAGGCCACCGGAACGTCGCTCGCCACCGCGGAGGCGACGGCCGCCAAGATCCGCGACCTCAACTGGGACCGGCTGATGGGCATCCTCGACAACGGACAGACAAGGCCCACCGAGATCCGCACCAAGCTGCTGGCCGCCTTCGGCAACGACGAGTTCGCCACCGCCCTTGCCCCGGCGCTGCGGCGGGCCGAGAACGATGCCATCGACTGGGCCGTGTCGGTGCAGCCGGTGGTGCCCAATCCCGAGCCCCACCCCGTCGATCCGTGGCGGAGCCCCGCTCTGATCATGGACCCCAATGTGGTGCCCCTGGTCGACGTGACGACGTCCACCGCCGGCGTGGATCACGTCTTCACCGCGAGCAGTGGGGAATCGCAGACGATCCTGCAGCAGCTCGAGGCCTTCCTGCGGGCCCATCCCGGCAAGGAGGTCACCGTCCGGTGGGACCTCAAGCGTTGACCGGAACCACCGGCGCCACCATCACCCCCGCGGTGATCCGCGGCGAGATCGACAAGGCCGTCAGCAAGGACTACGGCACCCGGCCCGGGGACGCCCCGGTGCTGGCGCTGCGCGCCGTCCCGGAACCGTCGCTGCGGCAAGACTTCACCTACCGAGTGGCCGGGCGCGCAATGATCGTCAAGGTGCGGCCCTGCGTCTCCTCGCTGGCCGCCCTGGAGGCCCTGCAGGAACGAGGCGAGGGCACCTGGCTGGTGGTCATCACCGACCGGCCCGACGAAGACCTCGGCGCCGGCGTGCTCGCCCACTTCATCGACGCCCGGGTGCGCGGCATCGACCCCTGGCAGAGCGCCTGGCTCATCTTCGGCGCTCATGGCGTAGACCGTTCGTTGGCGCACCTTCCCAATGACCGCGCCATCGCCGAAGGCCTGATCGCGCTGCACCATGCCGACGAACTGCAGGTTGGCGGGTCGGACGAAACAGTGGTCGCCGACTGGCCGGCCGCCCCGGCCGGTGTGCTCACCCGCGACCATGCACTGGGCGCCGTAGCTCGACGTCGTCTCGGCCTGCCCACCGGCACCATCGACGGGCTGGCCGTGGCCCGGTGGACCACCGACGAGCACGCCCTGGCTCGTATCGCCAGGCTGCGCACCGAGGGCGGCGACGCGCTCACCTCGGCCACCCTCACCTGGCTGGCCGGCCGCACCGGCCCCGCCGCACCCGTGGTCACCGCCCACCTCCGCGAAGCACACCTGGGCCGGCTGGTTCCCCTCGGACTGGTGGTGGACCTGCTGCGCAAGGTTGCGGTGCGTGACGATGCCATCCATGCGCCGGCTGCCCGCGCCGCCCTGGAACGACTGGCCACCACCACCAACCCGGAGCTGCGCACCACCAGCATCGCCGACGCGCTGGGAACCCTGGCCGCCATGGTCACCCAGGACCTGCTCGACAGCGACGCCGGACGCGCCACCGGCCATCACATCGTGCTGCAGGCCGACGAGATCCTCACCGGGCTTGACGCTGACAACCTCGCCATCTTCTCCCCGCTGCTGCGCAGCGGCCTGCGAGCCCGCATCCGCGAGTTCAGCCGCCACCTGGCCGACCCCGACCTGACCCAGCTCGAACTGGCCTGGCTGGAGGTCACCCGGCACAGCCTGGCCCGCGGCCAGCAGCTACGCCGAGATCCCGACCTCGAGGCCTGCCACGCCTCCCTGCGGCTGGCCCGCTGGCTCGCCACCGACGACCAGCCCGTCACGACCGTGGCCCAGGGCGCCAAGCGCCAGCTCGCCGTCGACAGCTGGGTCGACTCCGCCCTGCACGACGCTGCCCACGGCACCGAGGACGTGGATGCGGCCGTCGCGCTGCGAGACCTGGTGGCACGAGCCCGCGCACGTCGGGCCGCACACGACGAGCAGTTCGCCGAGGCGCTGGTGCTCTCCACCGCCAGCCAGGATGGCGTGAACGGCCCATTCCCCGGGGACGGCGATTCGGTGTTGCCGCTGGAACGCGTCGTGGAGACCGTGGTGGCGCCACAGGCAAAGCAGCAGCCGGTGCTCTTCCTGGTGCTCGACGGGCTCAGTGGCCGCGTCGCCGACGAGTTGCTCGACGAGCTGCTCCACCGCCCCGACGGTTGGAGCGAATACCTGCTGCCCGGCCACCAACGCCGAGCCGCCGCCATGGCGGTGCTGCCGACGCTCACCACGGTGAGCCGCACCTCGCTGCTGTGCGGGCAGCGGATGACGGGCAGCCAGACCACCGAGAAGCAGCTGCACCCGCAGCTGGTCGCCTCGCTGGGGGGCGGCCATGCCGCGATCTTCCACAAGAAGGAGCTCGACACCTCAGCCGACGGCTACCAACTGGCCAGCGACGTGGCCGAGGCCGTCCGCGACGTCAACGGCACCCCGGTGGTCACCTGCGTGCTCAACACCGTCGATGACGCCCTCGACCGCAGCGACCCGGGCGGCATGCGCTGGGCCTCCGACGACATCAAGCACCTGCGGCCCCTGCTGACTGCTGCTGCAGCGGCCGGGCGGGCCGTGATCATCACCTCCGACCACGGCCACATCGTGGAGCGTCGAGCCGGTTCGCAGTTGCCCGGCATCACCAGCGAGGGCGGTCGGGTGCGCAGCGCCGAGCCGCCGGCTGGCCAAGGCGAAGTCCTGGTCGACGGGCCCCGCGTCGTCGGTGGTCCCAAGATCCTCGCCGTCTCGGAGGTGCTGCGCTACGGGCCGCTCAAGGCCGGCTACCACGGCGGGGCGGCACCTGCCGAAGTGGTGGTGCCGCTCGTCCTGATGGCGCCGCTGGGGGTGCAGCTCGCCGGCTGCACGCTCGCTGTGTCGCAGCACCCCGACTGGTGGGACGCGCCACTCAGCACCCAGCCCAAGGTGGCCGTGGCTGCACCCGTGCCGGCGCCTGCCGAGCAGACCCTCTTCGACGAGGCCGAGCCGGTGGTCGCCGAGCCCGCGACGTCGGGGCTCGGGGCGCGCGTGGTCGCCAGCCCGGTGTGGTTGGCGCAGCGCCAGATTGCGGGCCGCATCGTCATCACCGACGACCGGGTCGCCGCGCTCATCGACCGCCTGGCCGGGGTGCCCGACCAGCGGCTCCCCGCACCGGTTGTGGCCCAGACCCTGGGTGTACCGGAGCGCAGCTTCCTCGGGGCCTTTGCCCAGTTGCAGAAGCTGCTCAACGTGGAGGGCTACGCCGTGATCCGCAATGACGCTGGCAGTGTGGTGCTCGACACCGACATCCTCGCCGAACAGTTTGGGGTGTGACATGAGCGTCTCTCCTCGCCGCCGCCGCGAAGTCATCGACGCGCTGCGCCGCGGCACCGTGCCTGCGCATGGCCTCGACCTGCTCGCCGTTGGGCTCGACCCCTTCCAGACCGCCCTCGACGAGGAGATCACCACCGTCGCCGCCGGCGGTTCGGTCTTCAAGGCGATCCGCGGGGAGTACGGCACCGGAAAGACCTTCTTCACCCGCCACCTGGCCGAGAAGGCCACCGCCAAGGGATTCGCCACCGCCGAGGTCCAGATCAGCGAGACCGAGACCCCGCTGCACAAGCTGGAGACGGTCTACCGTCGCATCACCGAGTCGCTGCGCACCGCCTCGATGCCGCCCAGCGCCTTCCGCGGTGTGCTCGACGCCTGGCTGTTCGCCCTCGAGCAGGAGGCCGCCCAGACGAGCGGCAGCGATGACGAGCACGTCATCGACGCCGCCCTGAACCGCATCCTTGAGGAGCGGCTGGCGGCCGTCTCCACGCGCACCCCCGCCTTCGCCCAGGCGTTGCGCGGCTACCGTGAAGCCGTGGTGGCCGGTGACCTCGCCACCGCCGACGGACTCGCCGCCTGGCTCGGCGGGCAGCCCTCGGTGGCGGCCAGCGCCAAGCGCAGCGCCGGCATCAAGGGCAACCTCGACCATTTCGGCGCCATGGGCTTCCTGCAGGGACTGCTGCTGGTCCTCCGCGACGCCGGGCACCCCGGCCTGCTGGTGGTGCTCGACGAGGTGGAGACCCTGCAGCGGATGCGCGGCGACGTGCGCGACAAGGCACTGAACGCGCTGCGCCAGCTCATCGACGAGGTGGACTCCGGCCGCTATCCGGGGCTGTACCTGGTGCTGACCGGCACCCCCGCCTTCTTCGAGGGGCCGTCCGGCGTGCAGCGGCTCGCCCCGCTGGCCCAGCGACTGGCCACCGACTTCTCCACCAACGCCCGGTTCGACAACCCCCGCGCCATCCAGATCCGGCTCGGCGGCTTCACCCAGGCCAAGCTGGTCGAGGTGGGCATGAAGGTGGTCGAGCTCTACGCCGACAGTGCCTGTGGCCCGGAGCGAGTGCGGCGGGTGGTCGATCAGGCCTACGTGGCCGACCTCGCCGCGGCCACTGGCGGCAGGCTGGGCGGGCAGGTGGGCGTCGCGCCCCGCATCTTCATCAAGAAGCTGGTGGGCGAGGTGCTTGACCGCGTCGACCAGTTCCCGGACTTCGACCCCCGCCGTGACTACGCCCTCACCGTGCGCACCGACGAACTCACAGACGCCGAACCAGCCGCCATGGGCTCGCTGCCGTCGGCCCCGGCGACCAGCGTCGACGACATCGACCTGACGCTGGACGAGTGAGGTGGGCGGCTTCGAGCGGCTGGCGCCGTCGCTGCAGCACCACATCGTCAACGACCTCGGCTGGCCCTCGCTGCGGCCGCTGCAGGAGCAGGCGATCGAACCGCTGCTGGCCGGCCACGATGCACTGCTGCTGGCGCCGACCGCAGGCGGCAAGACCGAGGCCGCGTTGTTCCCGCTGCTGACGCGGATGACCACCCAGAACTGGCAGGGCACCTCGGTGCTGTACATCACGCCCCTCAAGGCGCTGGTGAACAACATCCAGCTGCGCGCCGAGCGCTACACCGGCTGGCTGGGCCGTACCTCGGCAGTGCGCCACGGCGACACCACAGCCGGGCAGCGCAAGCGGATGCTGCTCGAGCACCCCGACGTGCTGCTCACGACACCCGAGTCGATCGAGGCGATGCTGATCTCGACCACGACCGACCCGCGCGCCATCTTCGCCGGCGTCCAGACTGTCGTCATCGACGAGATCCATGCCTTCGCCGGAGACGACCGGGGCTGGCACCTGCTGGGCGTGCTGCAGCGGCTGGAAGACCTGGTCGGGCACCCGCTGCAGCGCGTCGGGCTGTCTGCCACCGTCGGCAATGCCGACTGGCTGCTCGGCTGGCTGCAGGGCAACAACCGCGCCAAGGGCATTCCAGGAGACCTCGTCAATCCGACGGTCGCCGACAGCGGCCCGGAACCCGACGTGCAGCTGGATTTCGTCGGCAGCTTGGCCAACGCCGCCAAGGTGATCGCCGCCCTACATCACGGCGAGAAGCGGTTGGTCTTCTGCGAGTCCCGACGCCAGGTGGAAGAGCTGGCCGAGCGACTAGGCGGGCTCGGCGTCGCCACCTTCGTGTCCCACTCGTCAGTGTCTCAGGAGGACCGGCGACGTGCCGAGG
The DNA here is from genome assembly GCF_054783495.1 of Luteococcus sediminum. NCBI lineage: Bacteria > Bacillati > Actinomycetota > Actinomycetes > Propionibacteriales > Propionibacteriaceae > Luteococcus > Luteococcus sediminum. Next base: position 45,906 of record NZ_BAAGQL010000012.1, read on the forward strand.
AGGCCTTCGCCCAGGAGCGTGACTGTGTCATCGTTGCCACCTCCACGCTGGAGCTCGGCATCGACGTCGGGGACCTCGACCGCGTCATTCAGATCGGTTCCACCCGCACCGTGGCCTCCTTGCTGCAACGGCTGGGTCGCACCGGACGTCGCCCCGGCACCGTCCGCAACATTCTGGTGCTGGGCATCAAGGACGACGACTTCCTGCGCGCCGCCGGCATCGCGCTGTTGTGGGGCGAAGGCTACGTCGAGCCACTGGTGCCGCCGCCCGAACCGCTGCACATCGTCGCGCAGCAGGCGCTGGGCATCACCATCCAGCAGGGGACGTTGGGCCAGGCTGAGCTAGTGGCGCGACTGCGCGGGTTGGGCTGGCTGGACGGCGCGCTGGTGGAGCGGATCGTGCAGGGCCTCCAGGAGTTGGGCCACCTGGATCGCGACGGCGACCTGCTGTTCGTCGGGCCGACCGCGGAGCGGCGCTTCGGCAGGACCTACTTCCGCGACCTGATGGCGGTGTTCACCGCTCCGCCCCAGTTCCTCGTGCTGCACGGGCGCGCCGACATCGGCTTCCTCGACCCCTTGACGCTGCTGCGGAAGGTGGACGGACCGCGCTTCATCACGCTGGGCGGACGGCCGTGGCGGGTGACGCACATCGACTGGTCGCGTCGCCGGTGCTACGTGGAGCCGGCCGACCATGGGGGAGTGGTGCGCTGGCAGAACTCCCTCCCAATGGACTCGCCCGAGCTGTGCGACGCCATGCGGCGCGTCCTGTTGGGCGCCGATCCCGCTGAGGTTCGCCAGTCGCAGCGCGCGGCGGCTGCGCTGGCTCGGCTCCGTGACGAGCGCGCCGAGGAGGTGGACGCCACCTCGACGCGCGTGGTGCAGCGCGAGGCCGATGCCCGCTGGTGGAACTGGGCCGGTGGCCGTCGCAACATGGTCCTCGCCACCGCTGTGGGCCGAGTCAACCCCGGCTTGATGGATGGCAAGGTCACCTTAGGGGACGCCTGGATTGGCCTGCGTGCCGGAACGACGCTGGGCATGGTGCAGGAGGCCCTGGTGCTGGCACGCCTCGAATACGGTGCCGAGTTCGAGGACATGCCGCTTGATATCGACGACGATGCGATCGCCGGCCTCAAGTTCTCCGAGCTACTCCCCGGCGCCCTCGCCCGCTGGGAGCTGGGCCGCCGTCTGCGCGGTTGATTCGTGGCCGAGCTGCGTTCCGCGTCCCCTGTATCGGCCACTGCCAGACCGTCTACTGACCGCTCGGCGGACAGAGCAGGCCGCGCTCGGCTGCCTCCAGTTGCGTGCAACTTCCATGCGCTAGGTGGACTGGCACGCGGTACCCCAGCACGCTGACCGCCACCGACCCGGGCTCGATCGGTCTGAGATCTCAACAACGGCCGGTTCTACGCTGGGCCGTCTCACCCGCTGCTGAGGACTTGATACCCGGGGGAGCGGGTGCCGTTGATGTAGCTCAACTCCTGCCTGGGTCCGCCCCACACTCCCGCTCGTCTGGGTATCGCCCACGCCTCCGGGAGAGGAAGCAAGGCCCAACACATGGCCCGCCTTCGCCCACCTAGAAGATGGGCGATGGGCGATGGTCCGGAGACAGCATCACCCAAGGCGGTGGGCGATACCTTGGGCGATGGGCGATGGGCGATGAATTCAATTCCAAGCACCCACTGGACGGCGTGCGTAGGGCGTAGAAGGCCCCTGGCCGCCTATGAGCCTTGGCGCACCCATGCACTCGGGCAGGGAGGAGGCCCCCCGCCCACAGTTCGACGGGGGCCTCTAGCACTGCGCAGGAGTACGCAGGTCAGACCAGGTAGAGCCGCTGTGGCGCCTTGTCTCCGGCGCCGTCCTTCTCTAACCGGACTACGCCGCTGGGATCATCTCGGCCAGGACGTCCCGGATCTGCTGGCGGTTCCCCTGGACGCCGGCCTCCAGGCTCTTCTTGCTGGCGCCTGGATTGGCCTTCAGAAACTCCTTGATCCGCTCGGGGATCAGGTCGGAGGCCGGGGTGGTGTGCGCCGGGTCAGGCTCCCAGAGCTCAATGGTCCCGCCGATGGCGGTGTTCACCATGAGCTCGGCCACCGTGGTCCCTGACGCTGCCGTGCCCTCGCGGTCCTTCGTGACGACCAGCTTGGCGTAGCCCACCTCGTCGCGGCTAAAGGGGTTGACCATCTCCTGTCGGTATTGGGCGCCCTTCAGGGCCGACCGCTTGCGCTGGGAGCCGATCGAGAAGCGCCCGTCGCTGTTCTTCGGCAGATGGTCGATGATGACCACAGCGCAGGTCTCGAACTCGGCCGCCATGTTGGCGAACCCTTGCCGGAACCACAGGGACACCTCCTCGTCCGCGTTCGGGTTCTTCCCGTCGAGGGCCAGCGACTCGCCTATGGAGTCGATGACCACCAGACCGGGTCCAGCTCCTCCAGCTCCTTGGCCATCAGCTCGCGCTCGCAGGGGGTGAAGGCGTCCTCTGGGCGTTTCATGTGCAGGTGCTTCAGGTGTCGCTGGTGGAGGCCCAGCACGCGGAGCCGGTTCACCATGGAGATCTTGTTGCCCTCGTAGTCCACATAGATGACCTCACGGCCCTCCTGCAGCGTCTCCACGGTGGCCAGCAGCGCCGTCCAGGTCTTCCCGGAGTTGGAGTCCCCGAAGACCATGTTGGTGGCGCCTTTGTAGAACAGGCTCCGTCCGCTCGCCCCCTTCAGGTGTCCCACGGTGGGCTTCGGAACCTCGAGGGTGCCGCTTTCCAAGCCCTTCCAGATCTCCAGCAGGTCGATGTCCTCCCAGCTGCTCTTGGTGACCTTCTTGGCCCGCGCGTCCAGCTTCTGCAGCTGCTCCTCCAGCAGCTGGGACCCCGGCGTCAGATCCTTCAGCTTCTTGCGGTCCCAGAATGGTGGTGGGTCCAGGGCTTCCACAGAGCTGAGGGCCGTGTCCAGCTTCTCGCGCAGCGGCGCGCCGCTGGAGTCCGTCGCGTCCAGGATGTCGGCGGGGATCGTCTCCTCCCACAGGTCCCATACGTCCCCGGTGGACATCTGCGGTGTGATGGTGCCGTCCTGCTCGATGATGGGCGTCACCGCCAGTCGCGCGAAGTCCCTAGCCATCTTGAAGGGGCTGCGCTCCCAGCCGTCACCCTCCTGGTTGTTCGGGCACGGCAGTCGCTGGCCCTCGGCCAGCTGCAAAAGCTGGGAGCAGCGGGTCTCGACCCAGCTGAGCTGGTCGTCCACCCACCACCACGGGACCGGCTGCCCGATCTCGCCGACCGCGCCTCGGTGACGCTTCTCGCGTTGAGCCTGGTTCTTGAACCGCTGCGGCATGGTCGCCAGCGTCTGCTGGACCGGGACGGGCGCCGTGCCCCCGTGGCCCCACCAGTAAGTGTCCAGCTCCTTCTGGCTGTGGACCGCTGGGAGCACCCAGATGTGCGCCATGTCCAGGCTGCCGGGGTCCAGCGTCACGTCCAGCTGGTCGGCCAGGTACAGCGTCAGCGCTCGCCAATCATCGGCGAATACGGTGGCCCAGTCCAGCGCGATCAGCACGCGCGCCCGCTTCTTGCCAGGGTGGCTGCTGTAGCTGTCCCCGGCGACCCACTGCCAGCCCAGCCCATTCAGGCGGTCCTCCAGGTCATCGGGGGTGTCCTGGTCGATGTCCAGGCCGACCATGCTAAACGTCTCGCGTCCGCCATTGTGACCGTCCTTGGCGGAGCGCCAGTCGTCGATGAACACCCCGGCCACTAGGGCACCGGCGAGCCTCTTGGCGATGTCACGGGAGGCCTTGTCGTCGAAGTCCTTGCAGGGGATCACCTGAGGGTGCTCGAACAGCTCCAGCAGGTCGTCCCAAGCCACCGTGCGGTCCTTCTGGGTCTGGTCGATGTTGCCCAGGATGGCAGGCCAGTCGACGTCGTTCGTGGGGGTCCTAGGCTCCGGCCCGACGCGCCTGTCGAACCGGTGCAGGAACGTGATCTCGGGGTTGACCAGGTCCTGGCCGGTCTGGCTGACGGTGAGTGGCCGGTTCAAGCGGCCACCACCCGGGCGGTCGGGATCTGCTGGAACATGGCGTCCAGGTCTTCCTGGCGGACGCGGATGGTCATCCGGCTGCCCATTCGGAAGGCGGGGAGGGCGCCTTCAGCGATCCTGCGGCGCAGGGTCTTCACCGAGCTACTGCAGTAGGTCGCGGCCTGCTCGCGGGTCATCCAGCAGGACTTGGGCTGGGTGGTGCTCATGGTGGTGGACTTCGCTCTCTAGAACGGCGCAGCACGTCGTGCCGCCCCTAACCGTTCCAATGCGCCTGAAGAAGGCTGTCGATCCAACCATTGCGGGCGGAAGCTACCCGCGACCAACGAGACGAAGATAGACGATCCTGGACCGGAGCGCAACGTTCGTGAGAGCCATGAGGCCTAGTCAAGTCAGGGTCAAGGCTTCAGAGCCATCTCCGACAGCCGCTGGGCGAGCTCAGCGTCTCGCTCGGCTGCTGCGTGCTGGTATCGCATCGCCAGGCCGACGGTGGAGTGGCCCAGGCGCGTCATGAGTTCCTTGGTGGTGGCCCCCGCTTGGGCGGCCATCGTGGCGCCAGTGTGCCTCAAGTCATGCCACCGCAGGTCGGGGCGCCCAGCGGCTGCACGGGCCGGCTTGAAGACCTTGTAGAGGCTGCCATGGTGCAGGTGGGCACCTTCTGTGTTGGGGAACAGCAGACCTTCGGGGCCAGGGTTGGCCCACGTGGCGATGTGGTCGGCCAGGATGGATCGGCATGATGTGCGGCGGGATGTGCACGGCGCGGACGCCAGCGGCGGTCTTGGGGGCGCCCACCCGGGCGGCCGCCTTGCCCTCGTCGTCCTTGACCCAGGTCACTCCGCGGGTCACGTTGATGACGCCCTCGGTCATGTCCACGTCCTTGCGCCGGAGCTCGGTGAGCTCACCGTAGCGCAGGGCGCACCAGGCGGCGATGTGCACCATGGCCCGGTAGCGCTCCGGCATGGCGTCCGCGATCCGCTGGACCTCGGCGACGCTTGCAGGCTTGATCGCGACAGACGACTTCGTGGTGCCGGCTCCCCGGATCTTCGCGGGTTGTCCGGGATGAGCTCCTCCTCGACTGCGCTGTTGAGGACGGTCCGCAGCAGCGCATAGGTGTGGGCCCGTGTGGTGGCCTTTGACGGATCCTGGGCAGCGTGCCAGGCTCGTACGTCCGCGCTCGTGACCTTCGGGAGCGCCTTCGCGCCAAGGGCTCCACCGGTGAACGACTTCGACATTCGTTCGTACTCCGCCACGGTCCGTGGACTCAGGGGCTTGAGTCCCATGGCGCCGGTCGCGCGCCCGGCCAACCAACGCTCGGTGAACTCGGCGAGCGTCTTGGCGGTCTCCTTGGGGGCCGCAGGCTTCCAGCGGTGTTCGGTGATGGCGGCCGACTGCATGGACAGCCACGTGTTGGCGTCGCCCTTGGTCTGGAAGGTGGTGGGGGCGTTGTGTCGCTTGCCGTCGGGTCCCTGGTAGCTGGCCTGGGTCAAGTCCCGGCAAGTGGTGTAACCGCTGCGGATCCTGCGGGGCGGGGTTAACTGGCGAGTGCGGGCATGGCGTGTGTCTGCGACAGCACATATGATCAATTCATGACTGCCTTCGCGAAGCACCCCGCCACTCGCTGGCTCGTCCCCGCCGTCGCACTGACCCTGCCGCTGGCCGGCGGCCTGGCGATGACGCGCGCCCAGGCCAATGACGGGCTGGAGCACCGCAGTGCCGAGCAGCTGCTGGTCGACCTGCAGGCCAGCCGTGTGGAGCAGTACGCCGGCACCGTGGAGACCAAGGTCGACCTCGGCCTCGGGCAGCTCTCCGGCATGACCAGCCGGGCCACCACCTTCACCAGCCTCGCCGACGGCACCAACACCCTGCGCGTGTGGGCCGACGGCACAGATCGCCAGCGCGTCGCCCTGCTCGGGGACGCCGGCCAGGCCGACGTCGTGCGCAACGGGACCTCCGTGTGGATGTGGAATGCCGAGGAGCGCACCGCCCAGCACGCCACCCTTGATTCCGAGGCCCACCGCGCCGCCGGCAAGCACGAGAAGCCCGACACGCCGGCCGGTCACGCCAGCGAGCTGCCCTCCACTCCTCAGGAGGCTGCCCAGCTGGCCCTGGACCACCTGGAACCGACCACCGAGGTCACCACCAGCGGCACCGCCACGGTCGCGGGACGCCCTGCCTACTCGCTCACCCTTGACCCGAAGGACGAGGCCACGCTCGTGGACCGGGTCACCATCGACCTCGACGCCGAGACCTCCATGCCCCTGCGGGTGCGGGTGGCGGCAACCGGCAGTGGGAGCCCGGTGGTCAGCATCGGCTTCACCACGCTGAGCCTCGGCGCCCCCGACGCGTCGGTCTTCGAGTTCACGCCGCCGAAGGATGCCACCGTCACCGAGGCAGGACATGCGTCGTCCACGGCCGCTGCCAAGGGCAAGCACCCGTCCGGCCAGCACGACGCAGCGAGCCGTGAGGAGTCCCGCAAGGCACTCCAGCAGGCCACCGCCCACATCGGCTCCGGCTGGTCCAGCGTCACCGTCGCGGCGCTGCCCGCCGACGCGGTCGCGAGGATCACCGCCCCGGAGGGCGACTCCGACGAGTCGGGTGCGGCCAGCCAGGCCGCGGCCATGCTGCAGGCCCTGCCGGCCGTCAAGGGCAGCTGGGGCAGTGGCAAGGTCTTCGAGGGGACGCTGTTCACCGCGATCCTCACCGACGACGGCCGCGTCGCGGTCGGTGCCGTGGGCGCCGACGAGCTGCAGAAGGCACTCGGCACGCCGCAGGCCAAGGCCGTCAGCGCGCACAGGTGACCTCCACGACACCGCTCGCGGTGGCCACGGACTGTCTGGTGAAGTCCTTCGGTGGCCACCGCGCCGTCGACGGCATCTCGGTCGAGATCCCGACGGGGGCCGTCTACGGCTTCCTCGGGCCCAACGGGTCGGGCAAGACCACCACCATCAGGATGCTGATGGGGCTGGTTCGCCCAACATCGGGCAGCATTCACGTCCTGGGCCAGCCGATGCCCGACGAGCTCGACCAGGTGCTCCCGCAGGTGGGAGCGCTGGTGGAGGGCCCCGCCTTCCACCCCTACCTGAGCGGACGCGCCAACCTGCAACGCCTCGACGCCGCCGACCGCGGCGCCGACCCGCGTACCGCGCGGGCCCGCATCGACGAGGCACTGGATCGGGTGGGTCTGGCGGCTGCCGGGCAGAAGCGCTTCCGTATCTACTCCCTGGGCATGAAGCAGCGCCTGGCCATCGCCGGCGCCCTGCTGCAGCCCCGCCGCCTGCTGGTGCTCGACGAGCCCACCAATGGCCTCGACCCCCAGGGCACACGCGAGGTCCGCGGCCTCATCGCCTCGCTGGCCCAGGACGGGGTGACCGTGCTCGTCTCCAGCCACCTGCTGTCCGAGATCGCTCAGGTGTGCAGTCACCTGGGTGTCATGCACAGCGGCCACCTCGTGGCGCAGGGGACCGTAGCCGAGGTGCTCGGGAGCGACCGGCCCGTCACTCGGATCGAGACCTGCACCCCAGAGCTGGCCGCCACGGTCCTGCGCAGCCTGGGCGCCACCGAGCTGCGTCACGATACCGAGGTGGTGACCGCCATGCTCGACGGTGCTGCGGAGGACACCCTGCGCGAGCTCGTCACGGGCGGCGTGCCGGTCCGCAGCTTCACCGTGAACCGTCCCAGCCTGGAGGAGCGGTTCATCGCACTGACCGGGGAGGGATTCGATGTCAGCGCCTAGGGCCTTCATGAGGCTGCTGGCCAGTGAGATGCGCCTGATCGGCGGCCGGCGCCGCAACCAGGCGGGCCTGCTCGTCCTCGCCGCCGTGCCGGTCGTGATGGCCTTCGCCGTGCGCGTCTCCACCCGGCCCCACCCGGGCCGGGGGCCCGACTTCCTGTCATCGATCGCGGGCAACGGGTTCTTCGTCGCGCTGGCGGCCCTGGCGGTGGAGCTGACCCTCTTCCTGCCCCTGGCCGTGGCCACCCTGTCCGGAGATGCGATTGCGGGGGAGGCCAACCAGGGAACCCTGCGCTACCAGCTGCTGGTGCCTGCGGGGCGCACCCGGCTGCTCGCCGTGAAGTACCTGTCCCTGGTGATCGGTGCGGCCATCGGCGTGCTCGCGATCGTGCTGGCGGGGCTGGTGACCGGTGGCTTGCTCTTCGGCCTGGGCCCGGTCACCACCCTGTCCGGCGGGACCATGGGCATCGGCGCGGCCCTGGGAAGGCTCGGGATCGGGGTGGCCTACCTGGTGCTGCAGCTGTCCGCGCTGGCCGCGATCGGTCTGTTCATCTCGACGCTCACCGAGCAACCGATCGCCGCGATGATCTCCACCACGCTGCTCACGACGATGATGTGGATCCTCGACGGCATCCCCCAGGTCTCCTGGCTGCACCCCTACCTGCTGGTCGACCGGTGGAATGCCTTCGGTGACGTGATGCGCAGCCCCATCCACACCGAGACGATGGCCACCGGTTCGCTGGTGGCACTGGTCTACATCGCCGTCTTCGCCTCTGCCGCCTGGGCACGCTTCGCGGGCAAGGACATCACCAGCTGACCCGTGGCTAGCCACCTGTCCCGACCCGACGCCTGACGGCCGCGCTAGGCTCGTCCGCGCTGTCCGAGCCCGGACAGGACGCGATGACGAGGGCCGATGGGTCCGGGGGAGTGTGACCACAGGTGCAGGTAATGAGGCGCTCGGTGCTGGTCGGGTTCACCGCAGCGGTGGCGCTGGTGAGCGTCGGCTGTCAGCCGATCCCCACTGTCCAGGCCGATCCGAGCCCTGCACCGGTGATCACCCTCCACCCTGCACCGCGCCCCTCTGCCACTGCCTCCACAACCAGCGGTCCGACGCTGAATCCGCCGATCGTGACGCCCTCGACGACGGCATCGAGCCTGGCGCCGGCGAGCCCCCGCCCGTCAGCCTCGTCCACCGTCACCATCAGGGACCCGCAGCTGGTGACGGCCGCCAAGGACCACTTGCCCACGCTCCCGGTCAAGGGGCGCGCCCCCAAGACCGGATACAGCCGCGACGAGTTCGGCCCGCGCTGGGCCGACGTCGACCGCAATGGCTGCGACACCCGCAATGACGTGCTGCACCGCGACCTCACGGGCATCACCACCCGCCCCGGTGCGAAGGACTGCGTGGTGCTCACCGGCACCCTGGACGACCCCTACACCGGCAAGACGATCACCTTCACCAAGGACCAGGCGTGGAAGGTGCAGATCGACCACGTCTATGCCCTGTCCGCCCTGTGGCAGCACGGGGCCCAGCGCTGGGACGACCAGACACGACGTCGGGCGGCGAACGACCCGCTGAACCTGCTGGCCGTCGACGGGTCCACCAATGCCTCCAAGGGGGACCGCACGCCTGCGGCGTGGATGCCGCCGAACCGGGCGTCGTGGTGCGACTACTCGGCCCGCTACGTGGAGGTGGCGCACCGCTACGGTGCCTGGGTCTCCCAGGCCGACAAGGACATGTTGGCGCGGGGCCTGGACACCTGTCGCTGACGCGCGGCGGTTCAGCCGAGGTGGACGCGCGGCTTGCTGACCAGGAAGCGCACCTTCTGGCCGGGCACCGCCTGCGAGAGCAGGTCGGCATCGGGGCCGTCGACCACGCAGATCACCGGATAGCCACCCGTGGTGGGGTGGTCCGGGCCGAAGACCACCGGCAGGCCCGAGGCAGGAACCTGTACCGCGCCACGCACGGTGGCCTCGCTGGCGAGCTCCCCGGCCACCTCACGCTCCAGCGGCTCACCGGCCAGTCGGGAGCCGACGCGGTCGGCCTGGTCGGTGACCTGCCAGAGCTGGTCGACGAAGGACTGGCGTCCCGCTGTCGAGAACCAGTCGTCGCGCGGACCCCAGACGGCGCGCAGGCTCAGTTCCTCGCGCAGGTGGCTGACCACGCCCCCCATCTCGCCTGAGCCCAGAACCCGGCCTTGCGCCTGGCCGACGGCCAGCTCGTCACCGGTCTTGACCACGGGCAGTCCGAGGCCGCGGGTGGGGTCGCTGGCCAAGGAACCGAAGTCCCGGTCACCCTCGATGCCTCCGCGCACCGACAGATAACGACGAAGTCCCCGGGTCACCTGCCCGAGCTCGATGACCTGGCCGTCGTGCACGAGGACGGGGGAGAAGAGCGCCGCGGGACGACGGTCCACGCTCAGCGGCCCCTCGGCGCCGGTCACGGCGACCAGCAGGTCCCCCCCGTGCACGCGCACCTGCAGGCCACCCAGCAGCACCTCGAGTGAGGCCGCCTGACGGCTGTTGCCCACCAGTCGGTTGCCCAGCTCGTGCGCGGCGCGGTCCCAGGCCCCGCAGGCACTGATGCCCAGGGCCGCCAGACCGGGACGTCCGGCGTCCTGGACGAGGGTGCGAAGGCCGGGTGCGACCACTTCGAGGGTTGTCATCGGACCTCCACGAACTGGATGACGGCCCCGGGCACGAGCAGCGCCGGGGGAGTGCGGTCGGTGCGCCACAGCTCGGCCTCGGTGGTGCCAATCAGCTGCCAGCCTCCGGGGGAGGCCTGCGGGTAGATGCCGGTGAAGTCGTCGGCCAGGGCGACGCTGCCCGGTGGAATCCGGGTGCGGGGGCTGCCCAGGCGCGGCACGGTGAGCCCACCCTGCTCCCCGGTCAGGTAGCCGAAACCCGGCATGAAGCCGGCGAAGTCAACCGTCCACAGCTGGCCGGTGTGCCTGGCAATGACCTCCTCAGGGGTGATCCCGACGAGCTCTGCGACCTGCTCCAGGTCCTCGCCGTCGTAGCGCACCTCGATCACGGTCGGCTCGACCGACTCGTGTGCCACCTGCTGGAGCCCCGCGTCGACCAAGGCCCTGACGTGGGCTGCCGCGGCAGCCAGGTCGGACTCCTCGGCGCAGCTCACCAGCACGGTGCGTGCGGCTGGCACCAGCTCGACCAGACCGTCCGGTGGAGTCGACGTCAGGGCCTGGTGCAGGCGACGCCGCAACTCGGGGGTGGCGGTCTCCACCAGCAGGGCCCTGCGGCCGGCGGCCAGCAGCCGCACCTGGTCGCTCATGCGAAGGACCGCAGCGCGATGCCGTCGGCCTCCAGGGCCTCGCGCACGGCCTTCGCCATGGCGACGGCGCCGGGGGAGTCGCCATGGACGCAGATCGAGTCGGCCTGCACCTGCACCGGCTGGCCGTCGATCGAGGTGACCGAGCCGGTACGCACCAGCTGCACCATCCGTCGGGCCACCTCGTCGGCATCGTGCAGCACGGCCCCCTCCTGGCGGCGCGAGACCAGAGTGCCCTCGGCGGTGTAGGCACGATCGGCGAAGGCCTCGCGTACCGCGCGCAGCCCTGCCTGTTCGGCCAGGTCGAGTACCAAGGCGCCGGGCAGCCCCAACAGGGCCAAGGGCCTGTCGAGGGTCTTGTTGATGGTCACCAAGGCCTCGACGACGGCCTCGGCCTGGGCCTGGTGGTGCACGATGGCGTTGTACAGGGCGCCGTGCGGCTTGGCGTAGCCCACGTGGGCGCCGACGGTGGCGGCCACTCCGGTGATGGCCGCCAGCTGGTAGACCAGTTCGTCGCGCAGCTGGGCGGGCGGCAGATCGATGAAGCTGCGGCCGAATCCGGCCAGGTCGCGGTAGGAGACGTGGGCGCCGATGCCCACACCCCTCTCGGCGGCCATCCGGCAGGTCCGGGCGAGCACGGTGGGGTCACCGGCATGGAAGCCGCAAGCGATGTTGGCACTGGTGACCACGTCGAGCAGGGCGCGGTCATCACCCATCGTCCAGGCGCCGAAGGACTCACCCATGTCGGCATTGAGGTCGACCGTGGTCGCGGTGTTCTCGGATGGCAGGGACATGCGCCAAGATTGTTGAACAATCCATGCCCCTGTCAAGGGCGAGGGCGCAATCCGAGGGAGTCTGCAGTGCATCGTCACCCTGTGAACCAGGCCCCGGTCCTCGCGGCGGAAGCGCTGGCAGACCAGCTGCGTTCCCACGTCCTGGGCGGTGGGGTGGCCCCGGGGCAGCGGCTCGACGAGGTCACCCTGTGCGCGCATCTCGCCGTCAGCCGCAACACCCTGCGAGAGGCCTTCCGGCTGCTGTCACACGAGGGGCTGGTGGAGCACCGCACCCATCGTGGAGTCTTCGTGGCCACCATCGACGCACCGCAGGCCCGCCACGTCTATGCCGTGCGCCGCCAGTTGGAGCTGGGGGCACTGGACGAGCTGATGGCGCGACGCACCTCGCCCGCCCAGCCGTGGAGCCCGGCCGAAGAAGCCGCCCTTCAGCAGATGCGCGGCCAGCTGGAGCTGGCGCGAGAGGCTCAGGCCTGCGACGAGTGGATGGCCGTCGGCACCGCCAATGCGGCCTTCCACCTGGCCTTGGGCAGCTTGGGTGGCAATCCGGTGGCCGAACGGCTGCTGGCGGTGCTGGTGGGCCAGACCCGGCTGCGCTTGCTCGCCCTGGGCAATCCGCAAGCCATCCACCAGGGCTTCGTGGACGACAACGAGCGCATCACCCTGTTGCTGGAGGACGGCCAGGTGGGGCGGGCGCGGGCGGTGCTGGAGAGCTATCTGCTGCGTGCGGAGACGCTGCTCGCGCGCGACTGACCAAAGGCTCTCCCGCAGCGCAGTTGAGTCTGGGTGCCGCTGGGCCCCGGCCCCGGGCACGATCGTTCAACGAAAGCCGCGGTTCGGTGGTGGTGCGCGAGGCCATCACCGCCCATGGCGAGCCGGCCTCAGTGCTGCGGCCGGGTGGGCGGAGCGAACAGCGCGTCCTGGTCCTCGTTCTCGTCGCGTTCCTGGCGCGCATCGAAATTCATCGAGTCGGCCGGCGGCCGGTGCTGGTAGCACCAGGGGTTGCCGGAGCGGCGGCACTGGAGGCCGTCCTGGGTGATGCCTTGGCAGCGGTCGTCGTCCACCCGGGGAGCCTAGTGCACCCGCCACGCCGGACAACCACCGCGTGGACAGGGCCGCCCGGTCGGGGTGGCTGCTACCGCTTGGTCGGGGCAGCACTGGGGGCGCTGGTGTCCACGATCACGCCATTGGCATTGCTGGCCGGCCAGCAACTGAAACCGACGGGGATCTGCTGGCCCTTCTGCACCATCTCGGCCATCTGGTCCATGCACTTGCTGACCAACACATTGGGATCCTTGCTGACCGAGGCCGCGAGCTCCTTGTTGGCTGCCGCCTCGGCGGTGGCGGTCTTCTTGCGCTGTTCGGCGATGCGGGTGTTGCCCACCTCGGTCTGGTAGGCGTCGATGCGCGACTGGGTCTGGGTGTCGAAGTCGACCTTGGGGATGATGACCGAGTCGATCACCAGGCGGTCACCGATCTTGGACTCCAAACGGGTCTTGACCTGGTCGGCGATCGAGTCCAGGCTCTCGGCATCACCGGTCGCGGTGGCGAGCGGATTGTAGTCCTTGAAGGCCTCGTTCAGTGCCGCGGAGAGCTCCTGCTCCTGCAGGGCCGGACCGATGCGGTCGAAGGTCTTGTGGTCGCGGTAGAGGCGGTCGGCGGCGTCGGAACGGATGCGCCAGCGCACCGCATTCTGCACATAGGCCACCGACTGGTTGCCCAGTCGGATCTCGGTGCGCTTGTCGCCCAAGTTGTCGTCGATCTGGACGGTGCCGTCCATGAGCTCCACGCGTTCCCAGGGGAGCTTGGGGTGCAGGCCGTTGTTGAGGGTCCCGACGGGGCGACCGAAGGCCACCCGGATGCCCACCTGCTGGGTGGGCACCAGGGTGGTGCAGGCGGCGGCGGCGGCCAGCAGGCCCAGCACGATGCTGGCCACGCCGGCGCCTCGTGCCGTGCGGCGGGGCGAGGTGGTGGACGCCTTCTTGGTCCCGTCCTTGCCGGGTTGGGTGATGGTGGCGGTGGCGGGCATCGCGCGGGCGGCGAGGAGACAGGCCACGCCGATGAGCAGGAGGATCACGGCAAAGAAGAACATGCCGCGAGCCTAGTGGACTACGGGTCCTGTGCGGTGGGATCGCGGCCGGGGTGTGGTGGAATTGGGCCATGACCGCCACCCCGCTTGCCGATGATGCGCGCGACCACCTGACCCCTGCCCGCTACCGCAACCAGGTGGTGACCCTGACCATCGCCCTTGATGGGGGCCAGGAAGTGGTCTGGCGCCACCTGGTCGACCCGTCCCTGCTGGCCGGCTGGTCCCCGGTGGTGCCCGAGCACGGGCTGGACGTGGCCGGTACCAATCGGTGCCGGGAGCGTGAGCAGGACCAGTGGGTCGACGCCACCGTCACCGAGGTGCGGGCTCCCTGGTTCCTGGAGCACCGCTGGGGTGCTGAGGCGCTGACCTGGCAGTTGGCGCCCAGCGGTGAGCAGACCCAGCTCCACCTGGTCCACGAGTTGTCGGAGTCCTCGATGGCCGCACAGGTGGCCGCGGGCTGGCACCTGTGCCTGACCGTCCTGCGACGCCAGCTGCAGGGCATTGACACGCCCCGCTGTGTCGGGCAGGACGCCCTGGACCACGGGTGGGAGGAGCTGCGAGAGGCCTATGCCGCTGACTTCGCGGAGAGGTTCACCGAGGAGCAACAGCAGCAGGAGCAGCGGGATTGAGCGCTGCCGGCCGGGGCCGGATCAGCTGTTGAGGCCGCCCAAGGAGTGCATCAGCACCTGGTGAACGCTCGCCAGGGGACGATCGGGGGTGTAGGCGCGCCGGTCCAGCGCTGCCACCACCAGCGCCCCCAGCACCGACATGGCCACGTTCACCCGGTCCTCGGGCTGCAGCAGTGTGCCGCCCTGGGCCGCGACGCGGTCCTCGGCCATCTCGTCGAAGATCTCCACCAGGGGTGTCAGCATCGCTTCGCGGGAGGCCCGCAGGCTGCTGGCCCACGGGCGCTGGGCGCGGAAGAGTTCGGTCAGCATGATCTGGACGGGGCCGGGGGAGCGGTCGGCGGCCTCCAGCACGGCGAGCGTCGCCGCGTCGAGGGCCTCCCAGCCGTGGTGGCCGGTGCGGGCCTGCTGGATGGCCCCGGCGATTGCTTCGGCGGCCTCACGCACCAGCTGGGCGAACAGGTCGGGCTTGGAGCGGAAGTTGTAGAAGATGGTGCCCTTGCTCACCCCGGCGGTGTCGGCGATCTGGTCCATCGAGGTGCCGGTGTAGCCCTGCTCGGCGAACAGGTCGGTGGCTGCAGCGATGATCCGGCGCCGCGTCTCGATCTTTCGGGCACTGCGGCCGTCAATGCGACCGCGGGCGGTCAACAGCAGGTCGGAGGCTTCACGCAGGGGACGTGGGGTCACAGGGGGAGCCTAGCGGTCATCTCACCATTGCGGCCGCGCCCGGGCCAAGGTGACAAGCCCGTTAGCCTGAGGGCAAAACCCCTTCCAAGGAGCCTTTCGTGACCTCGACGCCTGAATCCCTGGCCCCCGAGACCCTCGCCGTCCATGCTGGCCAGGAACACTCCGACCCGACGACGAAGGCTCGCGCGGTGCCGCTGTACCTGTCGGCCGGCTTCACCTTCGACTCCACGGCCCATGCCGCGAGCCTGTTCTCGCTGGAGGAGCCCGGCAACATCTACGGCCGCATCATGAACCCCACCACGGCGGTCTTCGAGGAGCGGATCACGGCCCTCGAGGGCGGCATCGGCGCCCTCGCCACCGCCTCTGGCGCGGCGGCGGTCACCTATGCGGTGCTGAACCTGGCCGGTGCCGGCGACAACATCGTCGCCACCTCCACCCTTTACGGAGGGACCTTCGCCCTGTTCGCCCACACGCTGCCGCAGTTCGGCATTGAGACACGTTTCGTCGACCCGGCCGACCCTGCTGTGCTCGATGCGGCCGTCGACGAGCGCACCCGCCTGGTCTTCTGCGAGTCGATGGGCAATCCCAGCCTCAACGTGGTGGACCTGGACGCGTGGAGCCAGGCGGCCCACGGCCATGGCCTGCCGCTGGTGGTCGACAACACCGTGCCGAGCCCCTACCTGTGCCGGCCCTTCGAGCACGGTGCGGACATCGTGGTGCACTCGGCCACCAAGTACCTGGGCGGTCACGGGACCGCGATCGGCGGCGTGATCGTCGACGCGGGCAGCTTCGACTGGAATGCCCATTCCGAGCGCTTCACGAACCTGACCGGCCCCGACCACGCCTACCACGAGGTGGTGTGGACCGAGGCCGCCGGGCCCGCCGCCTTCATCACCCGGGCCCGCACCGTGATGCTGCGCAACACCGGAGCCACCCTTTCGCCGCACAGCGCCTGGCTCTTCCTGCAGGGCATGGAGACGCTGCACCTGCGCATGGAGCGCCACAGCAGCAATGCCCTGGCCATCGCCGGCCACCTGGAGCAGCATCCCGACGTCGCCTGGGTGAACTACCCGGGGTTGGAGTCGAGCCCGCACCACGCCACCGCCGAACGCGTCCTCACCGGCAAGGGCCATGGCGGCATCGTCAGCTTCGGCCTGAAGGCCGGCCGTGAGGCGGGAGGGCGCTTCGTCGAGGCCGTGCAGCTGTTCAGCCACCTGGCCAACATCGGCGACACCAAGAGCCTGGTGATCCACAACGCCACCACCACCCATTCCCAGCTGACCACCGAGGAGCTCGAGGCGGCCGGCGTGCCGCCGGAGATGGTGCGGCTGAGCGTCGGCATCGAGAATGTCGACGACCTGGTGGCAGACCTCGACCAGGCACTGGAGCAGTGCCGGTGAGCGCTGCCGCACGACCCGGTGCGAGACCCGAGGGGCTTGGCCACGTCCAGACGCGATCGGCGCGGCTGTTCACCACCGAAGCCCTGCGCATGGTCTCCGGCCAGACGATGGGCGACATCACCGTCGCCTACGAGACCTACGGCCAGCTCAACGAGGCAGGCGACAACGGCGTCTACATCTGCCACGCGCTCACCGGTGACGCCCACGCCGCCGGCTGGCACGAAGGGGACCGCCATCCGGGCTGGTGGGACACCATGATCGGCCCCGGCAAGCCGATCGACACCGACCGCTGGTTCGTGGTGTGCAGCAACCTGCTGGGTGGCTGTTCGGGAACCACCGGCCCCAGCTCCACCAATCCCGCCACCGGGCGCGCCTGGGGCCTGGACTTCCCGCTGCTCGACATCGGCGACTTCGTCGAAGTGCACCGCGCGCTCGGACGCCACCTGGGCGTCAACCGGTGGCATGCCGTGGTCGGGGGCTCCATGGGCGGTATGCAGGCGCTGGACTGGTCACTGAAGTACCCCACCGAGATGTGCAATGCGGCCGTGATCGCCTCCACCAGCCGGCTCACCGCACAGAACATCGCCTTCTCCGCCGTCGGTCGCGCCGCCATCATGCGCGACGAGGACTTCCACGACGGACGCTTCCTCGACCACGACACCAGCCCCGACGTCGGGCTGGCCATCGCCCGCATGATGGCCCACATCACCTACACCTCGGAGGAGGGCTTCCAGACCAAGTTCGGACGACGCCCCCAGTTCGAGGACAGCCAGCGGGGCTTCGGCGTCGATTTCGCCGTCGAGAGCTACCTGCAGCACCAGGGGCAGGCCTTCCTGAGCCGCTTCGACGCGCTCAGCTACCTCTACCTCACCCGGGTGATGGACTACTTTGACCCCTTCAGCCGACCCCACGCTCTCTCGGCGGTGCAACAGCACCCGGTCAGCTACCTGGTGGTGAGCTTCGACACCGACTGGCGCTTCTCCACCGAGCACTCCCGCCGCATCGTGCGCGAACTCGAGCACGGGGGACTACCGGTCACCTTCCGCGACATCAGCGCCCCGTGGGGCCACGACTCCTTCCTGCTCGAGGTGGAGCCCTACCTGCAGACGGTGCGGGCCTTCCTCGAGTGCGAGTCCGCCACCCACCCGCACGCCCACCGCCGCGTCACCCCCCAGGAGCAGTGATGACCAGCCAGCACCGAAGCCACGGCGCCACCGCCCTGCGCCCCGACCTGGCGCTGGTCGCCTCACTGGTGCCCGACGGCTCGCGCGTCCTCGACCTGGGCTGCGGCTCGGGAGAACTGCTCGACGTCCTGGCCCGCACCCAGCAGTGCCGGGGCACCGGCGTCGAGAACGATCCCGAGGAGGTCCTCAAAGCCATCTGGCGGGGGGTCAGCGTCATCGAGCTCGACCTCGACACCCAGCTGGACCAGTTCGACGACGATTCCTATGACGTCGTGGTGCTCAGCCGGACCCTGCAGGCAGTGCGGCACCCCGAGCACCTGCTGGCCGAGATGTCCAGAATCGCGCCCCGACTGGTGGTCTCGATGCCGAACTTCGGCCTGTGGCGCCACCGGCTGAGGCTGCTCACCGGACGGATGCCGCAGAGCCGCGACCTGCCCTACACCTGGTACGACTCGCCGAACCTGCGCTACACCACACTGTCAGACCTGGAGGACCTCTTCGACGTCTGCGGGCTGCACGTCGAGCAGAGGATCGCGCTCGACGAGTCGGGACGCGCGGCCCACGGCATCGACCGCTTCGCGAACCTGGCAGCCGCGGCAGCGGTCTACGTCCTCACCGGCCCCCGCTGAAACCCTGGGCCAGGTCGAGCGCCGCGACCATCCGGCCCACCGAACTGCCGATGCCCCATCGCTCGACCAGCGCCTCCAGGGCGGCCTCGTCGCGCGCGGACGCGTCGATGCGCAGCACACGGGCCTCGTCGCGCAGGCAGTCCAGCTCCAGGTCGCGCACCACCTCCACCACGGTGCGCGCCGGCGCAAGGTAGTCCTCGGCCCCCAGCAGCCGGGAACGCAGCCCGGCGGCCATCGACGGGTCCTGGTCTCGGGCTGCCTGCACCATCGCCTCCAGGCTCGGATGGTTGCCCACCAGCCGCGCCGCGGTCCTCTCGCCGATGCCCTTGACGCCGGGCAGCCCGTCGGAGGGGTCACCGCGCAGCACGGCATGGTCCACATAGCGCTCGGCCGGCACGCCCTGCTTGGCCAGCACCCAGTCGGAATCGACCAGGTCGTGCTTGGCGACGCCCTTGCCGATGTAGACCACGCGGGTGCCGCCAGTGGCGAGCTGGAAGAGGTCCCGGTCACCGGTCACGGCCAGGCTCTGCCCGGCGAACTGGGCCGTGAGCGAGCCGATCACGTCGTCGGCCTCGTGCTCGGCGACGCCCACGACGGCGATGCCCAGTGCCGCCAGCACCTCCCGGATCACCGGCACCTGTGTCGACAGCTCCTCGGGGGCCTCCTCAGAGCTCCCGTCGGGACCGGGTGTGGCGGCCGCGAGGCGGTGGGTCTTGTAGCTGGGCACCAGGTCGACGCGCCACTGGGGGCGCCAGTCGTCGTCCCAGGCACAGGCCAGGTGGCTGGGCCGGTACTGCTCGACGAGCCTTGCCATCGCATCCAGCAGCCCACGCACGGCATTGACCGGCTCTCCCTGGGGGGATCGCAAGCTGGACGGAAGACCGTGGAAGGCGCGGAAATACATCGACGCCGTGTCAAAAATCATGAGTTGTTCCTCTGGCACCGCAAAATAGTGTCACGATGTGCCCATGGAAAGCACTGACCAGAAGATCTTGGCGCTCCTTGCGGCAGATGGACGGATCTCCTACACCGACATCGGGCGGGAGACGGGACTGTCCACCTCGGCGGCACAGCAGCGGGTCAGGCGGCTGGAACAGCGGGGGATCATCTCGGGCTACCGAGCCGTGGTGAACCCGGAGACGCTGGGACGCACGCTCACGGCCTTCATCTCCATCCGGCCCCTGGTGCCGGAGCAGGACGAGGAGGTGCCGGGGCTGCTCGACGCCATGCCCGAGATCCTGTCGTGCTTCTCGGTCGCCGGAGACGCCTCCTACCTGATCGAGGCCCAGGTGGGCACCCCGGCCGAGCTGGACGCGCTGCTGACCCGCATCCGCATGACGGCCAATGTCACCACCCAGACGACCATCGTGCTCACCACGATCTTCCGGGACCGCCAGGTACTGGAGCCCAGCGGAGAGTGAGCACAGTCAGCAGCACCCCGATGACGGCCCGCACCCGCTGGGTGCAGCGCGCACAGTTCCTGACCTCTGGGGCGGTGCTCGCCATGGGTTGGCAGTCGGCACTGCTGTGGCCGGCGACCCTGCTGGGGCTGGCCTTCCTGTGTCGCCTGCTGGTGTCGCTGGAGCCGCGCCAGCCGCTGCGCAGCGCCGCGGCCCTGGGCTGGTGGGCCGGCCTGGGACAGGGAGTGGTGGCCCTCAGCTGGGTGTACGCCATCGGCTGGTACGTCATGCCGCCACTGCTGGCCCTGATGGCCTGCTGGACAGCCCTGCTCGCGCTGGTCGTGCACACCACCCATCGGTGGACCCGTTCCCCGTGGCTGCTCGCGGGCGTGACGGCCTGTGCCTGGTCACTGGTGGAGTACGGCGCCGCCCGCATCCCCTTCGGGGGCTTCGGCTGGCTGCGCCTGGGATATGCCATGGTGGACTCGCCGCTGTCCGGGCTGCTGCCCCTGGCCGGTGTCGCCGGACTGGGCTGGGCCACGGCGCTGTTGGGCTCACTGCTGGGCCTGGTGGCCTCGCGCCACCCCCGAGCGCTTCCGATCCTGTCGTGGCTCGCACTGACGGCGAGCCTGTTGCTGGCCTCCGGCGCCGGCGGGCGCGTCGCCCCCGGTGAGGTCGTCGCAACGGCCCCGGTGCACGTCGGGATGGTGCAGGGCAACCTCGACGGATCCGGCGGACCCGAGGCGATGGGCTATGCCCGATCGGTGACCGACAACCACGTCAGCCAGACGGTGGCGCTGATGGCGCGCTCCCGAGCCGGGATCGACCCGGTGCCCGACTTCGTGCTGTGGCCGGAGAACTCCACCGACGTCGACCCCACCCGGGACGCGCAGACCCGTGAGCTGATCACCCGGGCCTCCTCGGTGGCTGGGCGTCCGATCCTGGTGGGGGCGGTGATGGCCGGCCCCGGGGAGGACGAGCGCCAGACCAGCGCCCTGTGGTGGACACCCGAGGGTCGGATGGAGGCCCGCTACGACAAGCGCAACCTGGTCCCCTTCGGTGAGTGGATTCCGCTGCGCCGCCAGCTGTTGCCGGTGCTGCCGGTGCTGGAGCAGGTCGGTGCCCAGTCCGTGCCGGGCA
The DNA here is from genome assembly GCF_054783495.1 of Luteococcus sediminum. Taxonomy (NCBI): domain Bacteria; kingdom Bacillati; phylum Actinomycetota; class Actinomycetes; order Propionibacteriales; family Propionibacteriaceae; genus Luteococcus; species Luteococcus sediminum. Next base: position 66,883 of record NZ_BAAGQL010000012.1, read on the forward strand.
CCACCCCCGGCGTGATGGCCGTCGAGCTGCCCGACGGCCGGCCCCTCGTGCTGGGAGACGTGGTCTGCTTCGAGCTGGCCTGGGACCGTACCGTTCACGACACGGTGCGCCACGGTGCCCAGGTGCTGGTCTCGCAGTCGAACCTGGGCACCTACACCGGCACCGCCCAGCCGCGCCAGCAGTACACGATCACCCGGGCGCGGGCGATGGAGATGCGACGCGAGGTGGTGGTGGCGACCACCAATTCCTATTCCGGGCTGGTGCTGCCCGATGGCAGCGTCGAGGGACTGACCGTGCCGCGCACCGCGGCGGCCCAGACCTTCACGGTGCCGATGCGTCAGGGACTGACCCCGGCGATGCGCCTGGCGGGGCCGTTGGAGGCCGTGGCGGCTGCCTTGGCAGCGGCATCGGCCCTTGCGGGATTGGGGTGGAGCCCCCGGAGGCGTGGCCGGGCCACTGGCTAGACTGGCCTGACCGCGCACAGGAGTGCGCCCCGGGCACCCGATGGGGGACAAGACATGGTTGATCGCAGCGAGCCGACGGACAAGGTCCTGGTCGTCATCCCGACCTACAACGAGGCCGAGAACATCGAGCCCATCGTCACCAGGCTGCGCGCCGCAGTGCCGGACGCGCACGTGCTGGTGGCCGACGACAACTCTCCCGACGGCACCGGTGCGATCGCCGACCGCCTGCACGAGGCACACCCGGAGCACGTGCACGTCCTGCACCGCAAGGGCAAGCAGGGGCTGGGTGCTGCCTACCTGGCCGGTTTCCACTGGGGACTGGACCGCGGCTACAACGTGCTGGTCGAGCAGGACGCCGACGGCTCCCACCAGCCCGAGCAGCTGCCCGCCATCCTGGCCGCCCTGGAGGATGCCGACATGGTCAAGGGCTCGCGCTATGTCAAGGGCGGCTCGGTGGTGAACTGGCCGGCCAGCCGCCTGCTGATCAGCCGTGGCGGGTCGATCTGGACGCGCCTGTGCACCGGTATGGACGTCAAGGACATCACCGGCGGCTTCAACGCTTTCCGCGCCTCGACGCTGCGCACCATCAACCTGGACGAGATCGCCAGCGCCGGTTACTGCTTCCAGCTCGACCTCGCCTGGCGTGTCGACCGCGCCGGACTGAAGATCGCCGAGGTGCCGATCCAGTTCATCGAGCGTGAGCGCGGTGAGTCGAAGATGAGCAAGGACATCGTCACCGAGGCGCTGATCCGCACCACGCTGTGGGGCGTGGAGTACCGCGCCCAGCAGGTGGCCGGCGCCGCACGGCGCCTGGCCGACAAGGTCGGGAAGGGCTGAGCATGGCCCCGGCTCGTCGACGCAACTCGTGGGCGGGGCCGCTGCTGGCGGCCTTGGTGATCGGCGTCCCGCTGCTCGAGGTGTGGATCCTGTTGCGGGTTGGCCGGGCCATCGGGGGCCTGCCGACCATCGCCCTGCTCGTCGCCGAGGCCGCCATCGGCGCCTGGCTGATGCGCCGGGAGGGTTCCCGGGCCTGGAAGGCGCTGGGCGAGACCATCGGCAGCGGCAGGATGCCGGCCACCGAGCTCACCGACGCCGCCCTGGTGCTGGTGGGTGGTCTGCTGCTGATGCTGCCCGGTTTCGCCACCGACATCGTCGGTTTCGTCTTCCTGTTGCCCTTCACCCGGCCCCTGGGGCGTCGCCTGGTCGGTGTCTTCGCCGCCCGCCAGGTGGCGCGTACCGGTCTGGAGATGGGCCTGGCCCGGGCCCGGCAGGAGCCCGGCATGACCATCGATGGGGAAGTGGTCGACGCCGGTGGCGCGACGGCTGCTCCGCACCAGCCCGGGCCACGACGCACTGGTGACGAGCAGGAGCCCCCGGCCATCACCGGCACCGTCCTGTGACCGGGCTTGGCCTGCCGGCCAGCCACTGCCTGCGAGCACAATGACTTCGGGCCCGACACCGTGCGGTGTCGGGCCCGAAGCGGTTCGTGGCGTGGGGTCACTGGTCCTTGCGCAGGATCTCCAGCCGCTCCTCCAGGAGCACTTCCAACTCCTCGATGCTGCGACGTTCACGCAGCATGTCCCAGTGGGTGCGCACCGGCTTGACGGCCTTCTCCTCCGGAGGGGTGCCGTCGGAGCGCAGGCTGTTCGCGCCGCAGCGGGGGCACTCCCACTCCGCGGGGAGGTCGGCCTCCATGGCGAAGGTCACCTCGAAGTGGTGCTCGTTCTCGCAGTCGAAGCCAACGGTCTGGCGCGCTGCGAACTCGATGCCCTCTTCGTCCTCGAAGCTCTTGGCTCCCAGGCCCATGCCTCTGAGTGCTCGATCTGCCATCGTCAGTCCCTTCGTGGTGGTACTCGGCTCAACGGATCGGGGCCTGGTTTTGTTCCCCGTGCTGGCCCTGGTCCTGGTCGTGCACGGGCTGGCGCCCGTGCCACAGCCCCCGCTGCTGCAGTACCCGGCGCAGGACGTCGACGGCGTCGGTGACGATCCCGTCGACGCCCAGGTCGATCAATCGCTCCATCCGGTCGGCCTCGTTCACCGTCCAGACATGAACAACCTTGCCATGTCCATGGGCTAGGTCAAGCAGTTGTGGCGTCACCAGACGTACCTGCCGTCCCGCGATCCGATGGGTCTCCGGGATCTGGAGTGCGAGACCGGGGCCGGCGAGGAATCGGTTGAGCCAGGGCAGACGCGTCACCGCCACGCCGAGTGGTCCCATCGAGGTCGCCGCCCGTCCTGCCGACAGACGCCGGAAGCGTGCCAGGCGCTGCTGGCCGAAGGAACCGACGCAGACCCGGTCCCAGGCGCGGTGTGCCTCCAGCATCCTCGCCAGCGGTTCGACGGCGCCGGGGGCTTTGATGTCGATGTTGATGAAGCTGTCGGGGAAGTGGTCCAGCACCTCGTCCAGGGTCGGCACCTGCAGTGTTCCGTTGATCCGCGCCCGGCGCACCTCGGCCAGGCAAAGCTCCGCGATGGCGCCGGTGCGGTCGCTGACCCGGTCGAGCACCTCGTCGTGGAAGGCCACCAGGCGCCCGTCCGCCGTGGCGTGGACATCGGTCTCCAGATGGGTGTAGCCCAGCTCGGTGGCCCGTGCGAAGGCCTCCAGCGTGTTCTCCCGGCTCACGTCGCCGCCAGGCAGGGCGCCGCCGCGGTGGGCCAGGGCAGTGAAGAGCTGGGCGAAATAGGCGTGGTCTCGTGCTCGCACCCGGCCAGCCTAGCCACGCGACTGCGCGGCCCGGGTGCGCCGCAAAGGGCTCAGCGCTGGATCAGCGGGATGCGCTCCAGCAGCACGGTGATCCGTTCCGGCATCCACGGCGGGATCCCATACCATGCGGCGATCGTGTACCAGGTGGCCAGCACGGCCAGCACCGTGGCGAGGGTCAGCCAGCGCTTGGTCCCGGTCGGCAGGGCCGCGAAGCGCTCGAACTGGCGCCGGAACCACAGCATCACTCCATGCGCCCAGACGAACTCGCTGGACAGCACGAGCAGTCCCAGCATGAACAGGGGGATCCCGCCCGGCCCGGGAAGCCATCCGGTCAGCATGGCACCGAGCATCATCAACCCACCGACGAGGGCGACGCCCAGCCGGTACCAGAAGTAGGCGACCGGATTGGCCCGCACACGCCCACGCCAGGCCCAGCGTTCCCTCGGCCACTCATGGGCCGGGCGCAACCGGCGCGCCGGCTCGGTGGTGGTCGATTCCTGCATGGGGCAAGCTTGCCAGAGCCGACGACCCCCTCCCAACGGCCCCAGGGTGGAGCCGGTCTGCCCCCACAGGGGCAGAACAGTCCTCCAGGAGTGTGCCGCCAGCAGGAGTCGAGGGGCCGCAGGTGGCAGAATCACACCGGTGACCACCATCCTCTCCATCCAGTCAGCCGTCGCCTACGGGCATGCGGGCAATTCGGCCGCCGTCTTCCCCCTGCAGCGCATGGGCGTGGAAGTGTGGCCCGTACTGACGGTCAACTTCAGCAACCACACCGGTTACGGCGACTGGCGCGGACCCCTGATCCCGGCAGACCAGGTGCGCGAGGTGGTCCACGGCATCGACGACAGGGGAGTGGTCGACCAGGTCGATGCCCTGCTCACCGGCTACCAGGGTGGAGCCGACGTGGGGGCCGTCATCCTCGAGACCGCCGAGCTGGTCAAGCGCCGCAACCCTGCGGCCATCTACTGCTGCGACCCGGTGATGGGCGACGTCGGTCGCGGCTTCTACTGCCTGCCCGGCATCCCGGAGTTCATGCGCGACCAGGTGCTGCCCCAGGCCGACGTGCTCACCCCGAACCTGTTCGAGCTCGAGTTCCTGGCCGGACGGGAGACCTCGGGACTGGACGACGTGGTCGCGGCCGCCCACGACGTGCGCGCCCGTGGACCGCAGACGGTCCTGGTGACCTCGGTCACCGACCCGGGCAGCAGCCAGGACGTGATGCGCATGGTCGCAGTCACCGCCGACGGGGCGTGGAAGGTGGAGACGCCGATGATCGAGCGCGCCTTCACCGGGTCGGGTGATGTCACCACGGCCTGCTTCCTCGCCCACCTGCTGCGCACCGGATCGGCCCAGCAGGCGCTGTCCGCCACGGCCTCGATCGTCTACTCGCTGCTGCGTGCCACCGCGGACTCCGGCCGGGAGGAGCTCGCCCTGGTCTCCAGCCAGGACTGCTTCACCACACCGCAGCACACCTTCCGGGCGGTGCCGGTCTGAGTCAGCATCCGCGGCCGCGGTCTGGGCCGGCTCGCGGGGCAGCGGAAAGGACCACGATGCAGTACCCCGGACATGCAGTGCTGCAGCTCCCGGTGCCGGCGCTCGAGGACTTCGTGCGCTCCCGCACCGACCACTACGACCCGGGCTTCCTCGGGACCAGCGATGTGGCCGACACGGACTTCGTCCATGCCCACATCACCGTGCTGGCTCCCTTCGCCAGCCTGCCCGACCTGGCGCTGGTCGCCGAAGGCCTGTTCGGGACGGCACCTTTCGAGGTCACCTTGGGCACAGCCGAGCTCTTCCCCAACGGCCTGGTGCACAGCCGCCCCGAACCCGAGGATGCCCTGCGCGCGCTGACGGCAAGGATGTGCACGCTCTTCCCGGATGTGGTGCCCTACGGCGGTCTCCACCGCCCGGTGCCCCACCTGACCCTCGACGCGCTCGGTCCCGGGGTCAGTCTTGCCAGTGTCCGGGAATGGACGAGCCGGGTGCTGCCCTGCTCGTCCAGGATCGAGGCCGTCGACCTCGTCTGGTACGAGTCGGGCAACACCCGGCTCTGCCACCGGTGGTGGCTGTCGACCTGAACCTTCGCCATGACGAAGGTCCAGGCCGGACGCATCACTCGTGGAAGACCTCGATGTGGGCGCCCAGCTTGTTCAGGCGCATCGGCAGATCCTCATAGCCGCGGTTGATCACGTAGACATCGCGCAGGACCGTCTCGCCGCGGGCGGCCAGCGCGGCCAGCAGCAGGCAGACGGCCGGGCGCAGGGCCGGCGGGCACACGAGGTCACGTCCACGCCAGCGGGTGGGCCCGGCCACGATCAGGCGGTGCGGATCGAGCAGCTGCACGTTGGCGCCCAGTTTGTTCAGCTCCAACAGGTGGATGGCCCGGTTCTCGTAGACCCAGTCGTGGATCAGCGACTGGCCCTCGGCCTGGGCGGCGATGACCGCGAAGAAGGGCAGGTTGTCGATGTTGAGGCCGGGGAAGGGCAGCGGGTGGATCTTGTCCTGCGGCGCCTTCAGCTGGCACGGGTGCACCGTGATGTCCACCAATCGGGTGAACTGGTTGCGGCTGGGGTACTCCTCGCTCATCGTGTACTTCAGGCCCATCTCCTCCAGGATCGCCAGCTCGATCTCCAGGAACTCGATGGGGCAACGCTGCACGGTCAGCTCGCTGTCGGTGACGATCGCCGCGGTCAGCAGGCTCATCGCCTCGATCGGGTCCTCGCTGATGTCGCACTCGACGTCGACGTCGATGTGCTCCACGCCCGTGACCTTGAGCGTGGTGGTGCCGATGCCGTCGATCTGGACGCCGAGCATCTGCAGGAAGACGCACAGGTCCTGGACCATGTAGTTGGGCGAGGCATTGCGCAGCACCGTCAGGCCCGGGGTCTGGGCGGCGGCCAGCAGCGCATTCTCGGTGACGGTGTCACCGCGTTCGGTGAGCGTGATGTGGCGCACCTGGTTGACGCTGGCGGTGTCCACGTCGGCCTGGTAGTAGCCCTCGGTGGCCTCCACCTCGAGCCCGAAGGGTCGTAGCACCTGCAGGTGGGGCTCGATGGTGCGCGCGCCCAGGTTGCAGCCTCCGGCATAGGGCAGCTGGAAGCTCGGGTGCTGGCGCAGCAGCGGCCCCATGAACATGATGATGCTGCGGGTGCGACGAGCCGCGGTCACGTCCATCGCGGCCAGGTCGAGGTCGGCCGGGCGGCGCAGCGTCAGGTCGGTGTGCTCGTCATTCCAGGTGGCCTCCACGCCGATGCTGGTGAGCACTTCGAGCAGCCGGTTGACCTCCTCGATGCGGGCTATCCCGCGCAGGACTGTCTTGCCCCGGTTGATCAGGCTGCCGCACAGCAGCGCGACGGCCGCATTCTTGCTGGAGCGCACGTCGATCGAGCCCGACAGGGCGCCGCCGCCCTGGACACGAAAGTTCATCGTCCCGGTGGTCGCCGGCGTGATCAGCGGGGACTCGAGGGCCTCGGCGATGCGGTTGATCATGTCGAGGCTCAGGTTCTGGTTGCCGGCCTCGATGCGGTGCACTGCGCTCTGGGAGGTGTTCAGCACGTCGGCCAGCTGGTGTTGCGTCAGGCCGCGCTGCTTGCGCGCGTCGCGGATCAGTCTGCCGATGGATGCGGGAGTCGTCTCTGTCACACCAGTCAGGATAACTCACAACTGAGATAATTCAATCGCGCGTTACCCGGAGTTTCCTGCCGAGTCGACGGAGGTGCCCAGTCCCGCCGCCGGATACCCACTGTTCATGCGAACGTCAACGACACGGCGTCGTACTGGCGGAGTTGGCCTCGCTAGCGTCGAGGCGACGCGACGCACCGGTCGCCGCGCATCCCCCCTGAGGAAGCAGCATGCCTCGTACCTTTCGTCTCGCCGCGGCCGCCGTCGCCGTGGCAACCCTTGGCGCCAGCGCCGCAGCAGGCGTCGCCACAGCACAGCACAATGCCCAACGCGGAAGTGACCAGCGCGAGATCCGCAATGCCATCTACCTGTTGGGCGACGGCATGGGCCGCACCCATGTGACAGCCGCCCGCGAGCGCTACTACGGCGCCGACGGCAAGCTCGTGATGGAGACCATGCCCCATGTCGGGCAGAACCGCACCTACTCCATCGAACCCAACTCCGGCCAGCCCGGCGAGCCGGACTTCGTGCCCAACTACGTCACCGACTCCGCCTCGGCCGCCACCGCATGGACCACCGGCCAGAAGACCTACAACGCCGCCCTGGCCGTCGACGGCAAGGGCAAGTCCCAAGCCACGGTGATGGAGCTGGCCAAGAAGGCCGGCTACCGCACCGGCAATGTCTCCACCGCCGAGATCACCGACGCCACCCCGGCCGGCCAGATGAGCCACGTGCTCATGCGCGGCTGCCAGGGCCCCGAATACTCCGCCAAGGCCTGCCAGAACACCGAGGTGACCGGCACCGAACTGCCCACCACCGACCTGCGGGTCACCCCGGTCGCCGACCAGATCGCCCGCAACAACACTGCTGATGTCATCATGGGCGGCGGCCTGTCGCGCTTCGACGCCGCCGACGAGAAGGCCCTCAAGGACAACGGCTACACCGTGCTCGGCTCCCCGGCCGCCCAGCGCGTGGCCACCGAGGCCGACATGAACCGCGTGAAGACCTCGCGCCGCGGCCCCCAGAAGAAGGTCTTCGCCCTGTACAACAAGGGCAACCTGACCATCGAGAAGTCCAAGCGCGAGAACCCCACCGCCCCCGGGGCCAAGGAGCCCACCGTCGCGGAGATGACCCGCAAGTCGATTGAGCTGCTCGACAGCAAGAAGGGCAAGAAGGGCTTCTACCTCCAGGTGGAGGGTGCCCTGATCGACAAGCGTTCGCACGCCAATGACGCCGCCCAGACGCTGGAGGAGACCAAGGCCTTCGACGAGGCCGTGCGCGTGGCGCTCGACTTCGCCAAGCGCGACAAGCACACCCTGGTGATCGTGACCGCCGACCACGAGTGCGCCGGTTTCAACATCATCGAGAAGGGCACCTACACCAACGCCGAGGCCGCCACCCCGCCGGCCAATGTTGACTCCGGCAACCCGGCCAACAACTCCGTCCCCAGCCGGGCCAAGGGCGGTGCACTCGACCCCAAGCGCTCCAGCGGCATCATCAACGGCGCCGGCAAGGACGATGCGGCCAACTTCGGCCCCGCCACCTTCCGCACCCCCGACGACGCCGCCGGTGTCGCCGACGGCACCCCCGAGGCCAGCCTGTGGCTGAGCTACCTCTCGGGCAACCACACCGGCGCCGACGTCCCCGTCTACGGCTACGGCCCCGGATCGTCCAAGGTCTCTGGCTCGATCGAGAACACCGACCTGTTCGGCATCGTCGGTGGGGCCCTCGGCGTCGTCCGCTGACCGAACCCCACCCTTGGCTGCCGGGCGCCCAGTCCATGCCGACCACGCGCGCCCGGCAGCCTGCCGTTTCCCACACGCCGATCCACCACCAGCGCTGGGCGACGCACATCGCGCTGGCCAGCCGGAGAACCCATGACCGCACGCACCATCCGCCCCTTGCTCGCCATTCCCGCCGTCCTCTGCTGCCTGGCCCTGGCCGGGTGCGGCACCACGGATGCGCCCGACCCTGCCCAGGCGATCGCCAGCTCCCTGCCCGGCCTGGCCGCCCCCAGCGGCGACCCGACTGTCCCTGCCATGGCGACGGCCAGCCCGCCACCGGGACACGTGGTCCAGGTCCACGGCCCCTTCGACGACCGCCTCACCCTGGACCGGCTCGGCTTCGACGGCCACCAGGTCTCCGGTCGCGTGACAATCACCAGCGACGTCTCCGAGCTGCTGGAGCTCCAGGTGCTCGCCGGCTTCCACGACGCCGACGGACGGCTTCTCGGCACCGCTCGCTTCACCCACCACCTTGGCGGCGCCCACGACCACGGCGGCGGGGAAGAGGAGAGCCCGGCAGCCCCGGTCAGCAATGCCCAGCCCACCGAGGAGTTCACGATCGCCGTTCCCGAGGGGCTGCGTGGACGCGCCCGCTCGGCCACGGTGGCTGTCCCCGTCCTGGTGAACGAGTGAGTCGACCGGGTGCCCTACAGTGGTTTCCATGAGCTCTCACTTTGACGTCGTCGTCCTTGGCGCGGGCCCCGGTGGGTACGTGGCCGCCATTCGCGCCGCCCAGCTGGGCAAGAAGGTTGCCATCATCGAGAAGGAGTACTGGGGCGGGGTCTGCCTCAACGTGGGCTGCATCCCCACCAAGTCGCTCCTGCGCAATGCCGAGGTCGTGAACCTGGTCACCCGCGAGGCCGACAAGTTCGGCCTGTCCGGTGATGTGACCGCCGACTACGGCAAGGCCTTCAGCCGTTCCCGCCAGGTCAGCGACCGCATGGTCAACGGCATCCACTTCCTGATGAAGAAGAACAAGATCCAGGAGTTCTCCGGCTGGGGCACCTTCACCGACGCGAAGACCATCAGCGTCGCCAAGGAGGACGGCTCCACCGAGGACGTCACCTTCGACTCCTGCATCATCGCCGTCGGCGCCACCACCAAGCTGCTGCCCGGCACCGAGCTGAGCCAGAACGTGGTGACCTACAAGGAGCAGATCCTCGCCGACAACCTGCCCAAGAGCATCATCATCGGCGGCTCGGGCGCCATCGGCACCGAGTTCGCCTACGTGCTCAACAGCTATGGCGTCGACGTCACCATCGTCGAGTTCCTGGACCGCCAGGTGCCCGCCGAGGACAAGGACGTCTCCGCCGAACTGCAGAAGGCCTACAAGAAGCTCGGCATCAAGGTCCTCACCGGCACCGCCGTCAAGGGCGTCGAGGACACCGGCTCCGGCGTCAAGGTCACCGTCGCCCCCGCCAAGGGTGGCGACGAGAAGGTGCTCGAGGCCGACAAGTTCCTCCAGGCCATGGGCTTCGCCCCGCGCACCGAGGGCTTCGGCCTCGACAAGACCGGTGTCCAGCTCACCGATCGCGGCGCCATCGCCATCGACGACTTCATGCGCACCAATGTCGACGGCATCTATGCCATCGGCGACTGCACCGGCCGCATGATGCTCGCCCACGTGGCCGAGGCCCAGGGCGTCGTCGCCGCCGAGACCATCGCCGGCGCCGAGACCTTCCCGGTCAACTACGACTTCATCCCGCGCGCCACCTACTGCCAGCCGCAGATCGGTTCCATGGGCTACTCGGAGCAGCAGGCCAAGGACAAGGGCTACGAGGTCAAGGTCGGCAAGTTCCCCTTCACCGCCAACGGCAAGGCCTGGGGCCTGGGCGAGGCCGTCGGCTTCGTCAAGCTCGTCGCCGACGCCAAGACCAACGAGATCCTCGGCGCCCACATGATCGGCCCCGAGGTCACCGAGCTGCTGCCGCAGTTCGTCCTGGCCCAGCAGTACGACCTGCGCGCCGATGAGATCGGCCGCACCGTGCACGCCCACCCGACCCTGTCGGAGGCCATGAAGGAGGCCGCCGAGGGCGTCGTCGGCCACATGATCAACTTCTGATCCCACGCCAGGCGCACTCCTGGACGAAATCAGCGGGCCCCGCAAGCACCAGCTCGCGGGGCCCTCTTCGTCATGCGTGAACCACGCGTGGCGGGCAGGGCGCCCACCCGTGCGAATGGGCTAGCTTGCAAGGCATGCAGCACAACCACCTTCCCCACCCCACCCGACGCCTGCTGCTCGGGGCTGGCCTGGCCGGTCTTGGGCTCGGCGTCACCGGATGCAGCAACCAGACCGGCAGCACTCCCGGCAGCACGAGCTCCGCCCCCGCGAGCGCGACCCCGACTCCCACCCCGACTCCCACACCGACGCCCACACCGACGCCCCCGCCGACCCTGCCCCGCGGGGGACGCACGATCTTCCCCAAGTACCGCCTGTTCGGCTACTCCGGAGCCCCGGGCGCCCCAGGCCAGGGCCGCCTGGGCATCGGGGACCTCGACGAGCGCGTCGTCGAGATGGAGAAGCGCGCCGCGCCCTATGCCAAGGGCCGCACCATCATGCCCATCCTGGAACTCATCGCCACCACCGTGCACGGCAGCCCCGGCAAGGACGGGATGTACCGCTCGCGCATCGACGACGAGGTCATCGAGGAGTGGCTGGCCTGCGCCCGCCGCCACAAGGCGATGCTGCTGCTCAACATCCAGCCCGGACGGGCCAACTTCCCCGACGAGGTCAAGGCCTACGAGAAGTGGCTGCGCCACCCCGAGGTGGGCCTGGCACTGGACCCCGAGTGGCGTATGGGCCCCGACGAGGTGCCGATGCGCACCTTCGGCCACGTCACTGCGGCAGAACTCAACGAGTGCGCCACCTGGCTGGCCGCGCTGGTCGCCAGGCACCGCCTCCCCGAGAAGGTCATGCTCTACCACCAGCTCAACCCCGGCGTGGTCAGCGGCGAGTCCACGCTCAAGGTCCACAAGGGCGTGGTGATGATCAAGTCCGTCGACGGGATCGGCTCCCCGGGTGCCAAGACCGACACCTGGAAGCGCGTGGTGGCAAGCCTTCCCAAGCACGTCCACCCCGGTTTCAAGCTCTTCTACTCCGAGGACGTCGAGACCGGTGGCCGGCTGATGACGCCGGCCGAGGTGATGGCCCTCAAGCCGACCCCCGAATACATCCTGTTCGAATGATGTTCGAATGAGTCAGAAGAGCACTCCGCCGGTGCACCCGGTGCTGGTCGCCAACCCGACCGCATCGGGTCACGACCGTGCCCGGGCACTGCTGCAGCAGCAGGCGCGGACCGCCCAGTGGCCGCCCATCCGCGAGATCCCCACCACCCCGCACGACTTCGGCGCCGCCATGACCCGCCAGGCCCTGGCGGAGGGAGCCGACCTCGTCATCGTCGGCGGGGGAGACGGAACGGTCCGCACCGTCGCAGGCGAACTGGCCGGCACCGGCGTATCCCTGGCGGTCCTCCCGCTCGGCACGGCCAACATCTTCGCCCGCAACCTGGGACTGCGACCCCACCGGATCGCGCAGGCTGTCGAGGTCGCGGTGCACGGGAACACTCGCACCATCGACCTGGGCCAGGTGCACCTGGACGGGGACGACCACCCACAGCCCTTCCTCGTCATGGCCGGCGTCGGCCACGACGCGGACACCATCGACCAGCTGTCCCCAGGACTCAAGAAGACCCTCGGCTGGCCGGCCTACCTCGAGGCCGGGATCAGGCACCTGTGGGACAGGCCGATCACCATGACCGTCAGCGCAGACGGCGGCCCGGCCGAGCAGGGCAAGTACTGGAGCCTGCTGCTGGGCAACGCCAGCAGCATCCCCTCAGGACTCAAGGTCTTCCCCGATGCGCGGCTCGATGACGGGGGACTGTCCTTGCTGGCGGTCAGCGCCCCCGCCCTGCACCGGTGGGTGCAGGTGGCGGCCTCGCTGGTCCACCGACGCCTGGGCGGACGGGCGATCCATCGCAGGCGCGTCGCATGGGCCGAGCTGTTGCTCGACGACGCAACCTTGGTCCAGGTGGACGGCGACGTGCACGGACCCGCACGCAGGATCCGGGTCGACCTGTCGCCTGCAGCACTGGCCGTGCGCGCCCCCCAACCTCCACGACGTGTGCTCAGCCGTCGTGACCCGCAGATCCCGCAGGCCCGTACCAGGAAGGACAGCCATGACCAAGCTCAGTGAGCCGTCGAGCATCGAGGTCGAACTCGTCGACGAGATCCTCCAGCACCGCACCCGTCAGGACGACGAGGCAAGGATCCTGCAGTTGGTCGAGGCGATGGACGCCGACCAGCTCAACGACCTGCTGACCGACGAGCGCGCCGACCGGCTCCTGGGGGCGGTGGACAACTACCTGGCGGGTCCTGACAACCAGGACGCGCTCGTCGAGCTGCTCGCCGTGCGACGCGCCCACGAGCTGGACCTGCACGCCCGGGCCAACCTCATCTATGCGCTCCAGACGGGACGGACCAGTCATCACCGCGAGGAGGTGATCGCGGACCTCGTCTGTGCCGTGACGGGATCGGAGCTCACCCACCTCAAGAACATCATCAACCTGCGCGACGACCAGCACGACCTCGAGGGCCTTGTCTTCATCGACATCGACCACGAGGACGTCCGGCAGCGCATCCTGGACCACATCCAGCACCAGGCCGAGAAGCTGCCGGAGGCCAAGATCCTGTCGGACATCGACGACACGATCTTCTGCAAGCTGCACGACAAGCGCTATCCGCGCGGCACCGTCTACCCCGGCGCGCTGGCCTTCCTGGAGGCGCTGGACCGTGGGCCCGACGACGACCCGGCGAGCCTGGGGGACATCACCTTCGTGACCGCACGCCCGATGGACTTCTGGGGTCTGCTGGAGAACCACTCCCGCGCCAGCCTCAAACAGGCCGGCGTTGCCGACCTGTCGGTGATGTCGGGGAGCCTCTTCGCCCTGGTGAGCAAGGACGCCATGGCTGGCAAGAAGGTGGAGAACGTCAGCCACTACATCCAGCTCTACCCGGAATACCGCATGACCTTCATGGGTGACTCGGGACAGGGCGACGTGCTGGTGGGGGAGAAGTTGTGGGATCTCTACCCCGACCGGATGGACGCGGTCTTCATCCACGACGTGGTCGGCACCGGGCAGCAGGAGAGGGACGCGCATGCCCAGCACCACATCTGGTTCCACGACACCTATGTCGGGGCAGCCGGCAAGGCGAAGGAGCTGGGGCTGATCTCCGAGAGCGGTCTGGCCGAGGTGGTCAAGGAAGCCCGCGAGGCACTCGGAACGATCGAGTGGGATGACGACGACCAGCGTCAGCGGGCCGTGGAGCTCTTCGAGCGTGACGAGAAGGCGCTGTCAGGCAACTGAGACGCGGGTGGAGGGGCGCCCCACGCGTGTAGTGTGGCTCTTCGCTCCTGCTGCACGGGTGTCGTGTGGACCTGGAGACACCGGGTTGAACTGGCCTCGAGGCTCTGCTAGAGTTCTTCAGGTCGAAATCGCCAAGAGCGAACGACACCACCACACCTTCCGGCCGGGCAATCGGCGGAGTTAGTGGTGCCCGGTGAGTCTCGAATCGCGGATTTGCTCCACGGAGCGAGATGAACTAGAGTTTAACGAGTTGCCAACGGCAACAGCAGCGAAGGAGTCCAGCATTGTTGGATGAATTCGAGGCAATCTGCTGGAAATCGCGGTTTGACCGCTGAATGGAAAGCAGATAAAGTTTCACGAGTTGCCCCAAGCGGATGTCCTTCGGGATGGATGTGCGGGTCGCACCCGATTCTTGAGAACTCAACAGCGTGTCTAAAGTC